>JBGPMX010000543.1:0-4122 GCA_041487215.1 Planctomycetia bacterium
CCACGCGCGCGGGGTCAGACTTCGAAAGCACTGGCCGAATCGAGGTACGCCATCACCTCGTCGGCCAGCGTCTCGGCGGATTTCATCCCCGCGTCCAGGATGAGCTCGGGCTTGAGCGGCGGTTCGTACGGGTCGTCGATGCCCGTAAAGCCCTTGAGCTGCCCCGCGCGCGCCTTCTTGTAGAGTCCCTTCGGGTCACGCTGCTCGCAGACCTCGATCGGACAGTCCACCAGGATCTCGACGAAGCCGCCGTCCGCGTGCAGCGCACGGGCGGCGTCGCGGTCCGCGCGGTACGGCGAGATGAAGCAGGTGATCGCGATCAGCCCGGCGTCGGCGCACAGCTTGCCCACCTCGCCGATGCGCCGGATGTTCTCGGCGCGATCCGCCGCGGAGAAGCCGAGGTTTTTGTTCAGGCCGTGCCGTATGTTATCCCCGTCGAGCACGTAGCTGTGGCAACCACGCAGGTAGAGCTTCTCATCGACCAGGTTGGCCACGGTCGATTTGCCGGACGCAGACAGGCCCGTAAACCAGAGGACCATGCCCTTGTGCCCGTTGAGTTTCTCTCGCTCGGGCCGAGTGATTTGGTGATGATGCCAAGTGATGTTGGTCGCTTTCTGCTCTGCCATGTTCACCTTTTCGAAAGAACGGCGCGGGGTGCCGAAACGATTTGGGAATCGTAGCGTATCGCGCGGCGGCATTGAAGGTCAGTCGTCATGCCTTATGAGATCGAGATGAAGTTTGCGGTCGCCGACCGGGCGGCGCTGCGGCGTCAGCTGGTGCGGCTCGGGGCCGAACCGCTCGGCAAGCAGAGCGAGCTCGATCTCTACTTCGCGCACCCGGCGCGGTCGTTCGAGCACACGGACGAGGCGCTGCGCGTGCGCCGCGCCGGGACGCGCGTGTTCCTGACCTACAAGGGGCCGAAGCTGGATGCGTTTACGAAATCACGCCGCGAGATCGAGCTGGAGCTGGCGTCCGCAAAAGACAGCACGGTCACCGAGTTGCTCGAATGCCTGGGTTTCCGGCGCGTGCGCGAGGTGCGCAAGCAGCGCGAGCGGTTCGACGTGCCGTGGCAGAAGCGCCGCGTCCGCGCCACGCTCGACCGCGTGGACGAGCTCGGGACGTTCCTCGAAATCGAGCTGGTCGCGGACGAGCGGTCGATCGATCCGGCCCGCTCCGCGCTGATGGCGTTCGCCGACCGCCTGGGGCTCGCTGGCTCGGAGCGCCGTTCCTACCTGGAACTGTTGCTCGAGAAAAACGCCGCCGCAAGCGATGCCGCGGCACGGGGCGAGGACTGGAGCGAGACTTGAGCCAAACCGGGGCGGGCGGTCGTCTTGAGCAGAACAAGAATAACTCGCACAACTGACCCACTGCAGACCCGGCACGGACTTTAGGCCTAGTCAAAAGTGAGGACTCCCATCCCGCAGATGCCGATAAGCTTCACCAGCCCCGCTGAAGCACGAAGAACACCCAGCATGATCGAGCCCGGCGTCGCCGCCGCGCACTTCCGACGACCAGCGGGTTCGGTCGTGACTCGCGAGCCCATTCCCGCGGGGTGACCACTCACACCCGTTCGCCCGGATCAAGACTGGCATCCAAGGAGGGCTTGATGGATTCCATCCAGAGCTTGGAGGAGCTTCGTCGTTATGTTCAGACAACCCTGTGCGATCGTCACGCGTTAGACCCGAAGCAGTTTCCGATGGATGAATCGCTTCTGACCCGCTCGGGACGCCCCTGCGGGCTCTACTTCTGCCAGTACGGTCCTCGTCTCATGAAAGCCCACGCCGTCTGGGACGGCGAACACGCGGTGGTTGCCTTTTACGACTCGAGTGGGGCACGCTTCCAGAAAGTGCAGCTCGCCAAATCCCCCGACCCGGGTCGTCTCGCCGCGTGATCCGCTGGCCGGTGCCGCTCGGCGTCGTGCGTCGTGGGACCGCCGCGCTTGACCACCACGTCCGACGCGCGACGCCAGCGGCGCCAGCGGTCTCTGCGCCTCCCCTCGAACTTCCCCGTCCGTTAGGATCGTCGCTGCCATGACGATCATCGACGCGCACGTCCATCTCTGGCACCACGACGCCGCACGCTACCCGAGGCGGCCGTGGCTCGAGGCGGATCTTCCCCCCCACGACGGGACCGCCGATCGGCTCGTGCGCCTCATGGACGAGGCGGGCGTGGCCGCCGCACTCAACGTCCAGGTGCCGTGGTACGGCGACGACAATACGTACCACCGCGAGGCGGCCCAGCGGTTTCCCGGGCGGTTCGCCCTGCTGGGCGTGATCGATCCCGCGCTCGGGGATGCCCCCGAGCGGATCGAGCGGATGCTCGGGCGCGATCAGGCCCAGGGCCTGCGCATCCACCTGAACGAGCCCGGCCGCACGGAACAGTTGAGAACGGGGCAGTGCGATCCGGTCATCGCCGCGGCCGGTGCGCTCGGCGTGCCCATCCAGTTCCTCGCCCGCATGCGCGACATGGCCGCCATCCGCCGCTCTGCCGAGGCGTTCCCCCGCACGTCGTTCGTCGTGGACCACCTCGGGCACCCCGACCTGAGCGAGCCGCCGCCGTTCCCCGCCGCGGCCCCTTTCTTCGAGCTCGGCCAGTTGCCGAACGTGCACGCCAAGGTCTCGCTGCTCTGCGACCATGCCCGGACCGCATACCCTTATCCGGACGTCCAGGAATTCGTGCGCCGCACGATCGAGCGGTTCGGCGCGTCACGGCTCATGTGGGGCTCCAACTATCCGCTCATCCCCGAGGTGCGGACGACGGAGCCGGTCGACTACCGCCGCGCGCTCGAACTGGTCCGCAGCGACTGGCCCTGGCTGGCCGGGGAAGATAAAGCATGGATCCTCGGGGGAACGGCCCGGAAGCTGTGGCGCTTCCCGGCCGAGGCAGGCACGCGATAGGTAGGACGGACAATCCTGTCCGTCATCTGGGAGGACGGACAAGATTGTCCGTCCTACAGCCACCATTCACTCGAAGGCCTGGTTCTCGCGCAGGACTCCGCCGGCAAGCGGTTCGTCGTGACCGCAGGGCTGGGGTTGGACGAGGAGCACTGTGCCCCGATGAATCGGGGCACTACGAACCAAAGTGCTGCCGTAGAACGAGATTTCTCCGTTGCTGGCGCGTTGCGCGACGCTGCCAGCATTCTTACCCCCCCAAAACAAAACGGCGCCGCCCGCGAACCGGGCGGCGCCGCTGTTGGCTGTTTGTCTTCGGCGCTCTAGCAACTTACTCAACTAGTTTGCGCACGTCGGCCATCACCTCATCCACCTGCTTGGAGCGCAGCTCCGCTTTCTTGTAGGCGTGGTTCGTCACCACCTCCTGGTTCTTCCACAGCATGACCGTGACGTCTGCGTCCTTGTCAATCTTGTAGCTGCCCGGTCCGGCGACTCCCTCGACGAGGGTGAGCGCCACGTGCTGGACCTTTTCTTTCTCCGCGAGGTCTTCCAGCTTCTTCGCGGTGGCGTCCGCGTCATCGGTCAGGACGACCACGAAGACACCGAGCGACTTATCCGCGTTCTTTTCGGCGGCCGCTTCGAGCTTCTTGACCAGACTGGTCAAGTTCCCATCGATGTTGCGTGCGAACACGCAGACGACGGGATTGCTTCCGTACTTTCACCGGTAGCAAAGCGAATCGACCTCCGCGCGGGCGATCCCGTCGCATTTCTGGCCCGTGATGTTACGGACCTGGAAAGGACCGGCCTTGTCTCCCTTCTGCAATCCGGATTTCACCTCCCCGCCCCGGGCCACGGTCAGCAATGAGGCCACGGCGAGCAGCGAGGAGGCCACTATCAAGCGTCTCAACATCCAGACCTCCTTTCAAAGGGACAAACAACCAAGGCGGATTATCGCGTGGCTCGCGCGCGTACGCAAGTTCTGCGGGTTGCCGGTGGTGTACCGCTGGGGGGGGAAGGGGGCGGGGGCGGGCGGGGGCGGCCGGGTGGGACGACGCGGAGCCGTGCGGGCCACGCGATGGACGACGGGGCGGAGTGGGCGACACAGGATTCGAACCTGTGACCTCTGCAATGTGAGTGCAGCGCTCTAACCAACTGAGCTAGTCGCCCGGACCGCGGCGGCATCAAGCCTGGCTCGGCGCGCACGCCAACGGCGAGCGGCGCGCGAGCCCGC
>JBGPMX010000544.1:0-4121 GCA_041487215.1 Planctomycetia bacterium
CGGTTCGTGAGCCTGGGCCAGCTCGAGCAGCGATTGGCGTGTCGCGGTGTCCTCGCAAGCGAACAGCGCGTCGAGCCGCGTTTGGATGATGCGGACCGTGCCGATGGCGTCGGCCTCGAGCGCCAGACGCACGGCCGCCTGCTGCGCCTCCTTCGGGGACGATCGGATCGCTTCCGCTACCCGGTTCAGCACGGTGAAGTCTTTGTGCAGGGCGGGCAGGCCGGCAACGGCGGGGAGTGCCTGCGGGAGCAGCTCGGGGGGACCCTGGGCGATGATCTCGCGTACCGGGCCGGCCAGCCGCTGCCGGGCCGCCGTCGAAAACCGCAAGCGGGCGATGAGCTGCAACGCGGCGCCGCGCGCCTCGGCGTGGGGGCTGGCGAGCAGTGCCGTGACCGCCTCGGCCAGCGCCGGCTCGGTCTCCGTCGTGACCTGCGGGAGGAACGCCGCGTAGAACTCGGCGGCGACGCCGCGCGTGTACGGGTCGTCGTCCCCCAGCGCACGCAGGTAGGGCAGCCCGAGCACGTCCTCGCTCCCCGTGCCGCGCAGCGTGTAGGCGGCGAGCAGAGCCGGGCCTCGAATGGTTTCATCGGTGTGGCGGAGCCACGGCGCCAGCGCCATTTTGAGCTCGGGCGCCACCTCGGAATAGAACTGGATCGTTTCGGTGTCGTTGCCGATCCGGCTGAACCGGCCGCGCGTGGCGTAGGTGCCGCTGCGGAGCGGGAAGAAAGCCATCGCCTGGAGCATCGCGCGTACCTGCCGCTGGTCGCCCCGCTCGAGCACGGCCGCGATCTTCTGCGCCTGCCGCGTGCCCGATGCGTGGTGGGCGCGGGTCGCCGTGTCGCGGTCGGCCGGGGTGCCCAAGAGCGCGATCCAGTTGTTGTAGAGATACCGCGTGTTGTCGTCGCAGATGTTGTAAAAGCCTTCGGCCAGGTTGGTCTGCACCCAGGGATGATCCTCGCGCGCCATCCGGGCCAGGAACGCGTCTTCGATCGCGCCCCGGCGGCCCTCGTCCGCGTCCCAGTACCACCACTGCCAGAGTGCGCGGCAGGCGAGCATCCGCACGACCGGGTCCTCGTCCGCCATCCGCTCGCTGGTCAGAATGGTCGCGATGTCCGGGCGATCGGTCCAGAAGCGGAAGTGCTGAGCGAACACGCGGAGCGCGCCGCGCCGGACGATTGCCCGGTCGTCGCGGAGCGCGGTTGCGATGGCGTCCTTGGCCAGGCCGCGGTTGCCCAGCTGCCTGAGCGCCCAGGCCGCCGCGCGGCGCACCAACTTGCTCGGGTCTCCCAGAGCGGCCGCCAGCCGCGGCACCGCGGACGCGTTCCCGACGCGGCCAAGGCAGGCGGCAGCCGCCTCGCGCACCAGCGGGTTGTCGTGCTCGAGCGTCCGCTCAACGCCGTCGAGCACCCCATCGCTTGGTCGCTGCCAAATCTGGTCCAGCGCAGCGAGCAGCTTCCGCGGGTCGGCCGCGTCGAGCGATGCGGGCGGCGCCGCGAAGCCGGCCTGCCACCCCTTGCCACCGCTCGCGGGAAAGTATTGCGCCAGCCCCATGATCGCGAACTGCGTCTCGGCGAACGGCGTGCGGAAGTTCTCGTACGGCTGCGGCTGCTTGGGGTCGGCGTCATCGAACCAGCCGCCGAACGCGTGCTGCCGGCCGAGCAGGTAACGGATCGCCCGCTCGATGCGCGGGTCGTCGGCCGGAACGCCGGCGAGCGCCAGCGTGTACAGGCAGTGGCCGGTCTGGAACTCGGCGGGCGGATCGCCGTCGCCGAACCCCATGGGCCATTCGCCGTTCGGCCGCTGGTAGCTGAGGATGCGCTCCACGTTGGAGCGAATGCGCTCGGCGTAGCCGTCGCGGTCCATGCGGCACAGCGCGATCGTCTCGAAGCAGAGATCGGCCATGTTCTTGATGTGCTTGGCGTCGGCGGCGACGATCAGCTTCCGCACGCGGTCGCGCCACCGTGCGTACTCCGCGTCGCCGCTGCGGCGGTACAGCTCGTCGAAGACCATCCAGCTGTGCGTGGCCACCTCGAAGGCGGAGACGAGCGGCTGGTTGCCGTTCGATTCATCGGCGGGCAGCTCGTTGCGCTCCTTGTAGTACAGCTTCAGGTACTCGGCGACTTCCTGGTGCAGCCGCGTGCGCTGCTCGCCCGACACGTTGTGCTCGAACATGCTCAGCATCATGGACAGCCGCGAGAGCACGTTGGCCGAAGCGCTAATCATGCGGGCCCACGCGGCCTGCGGGTGTCCGTAGAACGGCCTCGGGTTGTTGTAGAGTCGTTCGGTGAGGAACTGCACTGCCGGGCGCTGGCGGATTGGATAGCCATTCGCGTTGGCGAACATGGACGCGCGGGTGCTGAACTGGGTCGGGTGGCAGGCGATGCACTGGGCGGTTTCCGCGTGCACGTTGTGCACGCGATCGTCGATGCCGCCGACGCGCGGCGTGTTGGCGTGCCAGCTGTCCCCCTTCTGGACGATGTAATCCATTGCCACACGCACCGCTTTCTCGGCGGCCGCACGCGTGCTCCCCTCGCGCTGCGGGTCGTACGGCGGCACCGGATAGGTCTCGCTGCGCAGCTGGTAGGCGGGGTGATTGCCGCGCACCCGGACGTAGTACGTGCCCGGCTCGATCCGCCGCGCGATGAACTTGTACAGCCCCGCGAACCGGGTCGATCGCTCCGGTTCGAACCGCTCGAAGCCGTCCCCGTAGGGGACCGGCTGGCCCTCTTCGATGCGAAAGAGCGACACATCGACGGGGACTTCGCGGTCGAGCACGTCGAGTGACAGAAAAGCGAGCCGCGCCGCGCTGCCCCCCAGCGTGAAGCAATACCAATCCGTGCCGGCCGCCTTGGCCGCGGCCTCGTCCTGCCCCCGTGCGACGATGTACGGGCGATCGTCCGCGGAGGCGAACACGGTCTGGCCGAGCTGGAACGGCACCGCGTCCTCCCAGCGGTCGTTGGGTTCGGTCTCGATCACCACAGGGTCCGGTTCGGCGGAGTCCGCCGCAGCGCCGCCCGGCAGGGTGTGCACGATCGCCTCGAACGGCACGCCGCCTTCGGGGGGCTCGCTGATCTCGAGCTGTTGCGCGCCTTCACTCGAGCCGCGGACGAGCACAAAGAAATCGCCATCCCCGGCATGCAGGTCTTTGCCGCTGACGGTTCGGCCGCCGTTCACGATGCGGACGCCGAGCGTTTGCTCCCCGTAGTTGCGTTCCGGGTGCTCTAACCGAACCGTGATGCCGAAGGCCGCCGGGGGGGCCAGCCGGGGCAATTCGATGCACACCGGATCGGTGGCGCGCACGATCCCGTCCGCCGGCAAGGCGAGTGGCCGCGGCGGGCTCGCCGGGTCGGATGCCGCCCCGGCGGTGCACGGGGCCGAGAAGATCGCGGCAATGCCGAGCGCGATCAGAGCCGAGCCGTGGCGCACAGAAGGTCTCCTGGATGGTTTCTAGCGCGCGGTGTCCACCCGATCGGGCAGGTTACTCAAAAGGGGGGCGGAGTTCTCCTGGACGGATTGTAGCCGGGCGCGGCGACGAGCGACAGGGAGTGAACGGGCCTAGCCCATGAGGCGGGGTGCGCGGCGGCACATCAACTCGGGTGGGCGGCCGGGGCGCTCTCGAGGATGGTGATCGGATCTCCCACCCGGATATCGCCGCCCGTCAGCACGCGGGCGTTCTGCCCCCGCCGGCCTTTTAGCGCGCCGCGCAGCCCGTCCCGGATTTCGTCCATGCGCCGGCAGGGGTGGCACGGCCCGGTGATCTCGAGCACGACGCCGCCACTGCCGACCGCAAGACGGCTTCCCGCGCCGAGAGCGGCGACCGGCAGGCCGCGCGTCGTGATGTTCTCCTTGATCTGGCCCGGGCGGAGGCCGAGTGCCTCGAGGGTTTCGCTGTCCATGAGCAGGACGGCGCGGTCGTTGCCGGCGCGGCAGTGACGGCAGCCGCACAAGCCGGCCCCGCTCACGGCGCTCAGGGATTCGTGCGGCTCCATGGACGTCCGGGATGTGACGCTGGCGTGCAAACACTCAACGTGTGCCTGTCCGGCCGGCATGACGGTGGACCCGTGCGAGGCGTGTCGCAATCGAGCGGCTCGAGCATACACGCACGGCAAGGGAGCGTCGAG
>JBGPMX010000545.1:0-4110 GCA_041487215.1 Planctomycetia bacterium
GGCTGCTCGGGCCGACGCTGATCGGCGCGCGTCACATGCAGGCGGCCGTCGGAGCGCTGTCCTGCGCACTGCTCTTCTTCCTGGTTCGCGCGCTGCTCGGCGCGCGGCCGGCATGGATCGCCGCACTACTCGCGGCCGTCTATCCGTTCGCCGTTTTCCTCTCGGTCGTGCTGCTCTCCGAGGCGCTTTTCACCGCCCTGCTGCTCGGCCAGCTGCTCACCTTGACACGCTTGCTCGCCGCGCTGCGCGAGGGAGAAGCGCCGGGCCGAGTCCTGGCGTGGGGGCTGGCCGTGGGTCTCTCGGCCGCGGCCGCCACGCTGGTGCGCCCTTCGTGGATTCTCGCCGCACCGCTGGCCGCCGCGCTCGTGGTATTCCTTCCTGGGCGGGAGTGCGATGCCGCCGGGCGCCGCAGAGCGCGCGGTTGGGTCGCCGCCACCGCCATCCTGCTCGCTTTCCTGGCCGGCATGAGCCCCTGGTGGGCGCGGAACTGGCGCGTCACGGGCCACTTCGTGCCGACAACGCTCTGGGTCGGCGCCAGCCTCTACGACGGGCTCAACGAGCAGGCGAACGGGGCGAGCCGCATGGACTTCCTGGAACATCCCGGCTCGTTCGGGCTCGACCCGGCGCTGGTCACCATGACCGAATGGGAACAGGACCGCACCCTGCGCGGCGAGGCGTGGCGCTTCGCGCGCGCACACCCGCGCCGCGTGCTCACGCTGGCCGCGCTCAAGTTCGCGCGGTTCTGGAACCCTGTGCCGAACGCCGCGGAATGGACGACCGGCTGGGTGCGGCTTGTCAGCGCGGCGACGTGCGGCCCGGTGCTGGTGCTGGCACTCGTGGGCGCGTGGCGGCTGCGCCGGCGCGGCACCGTGCTCCTCCTGCTCGCCGGACCGGTGCTCTACTTCTCTGCGATCCACCTGGTGTTCGTCAGCTCGGTGCGCTACCGCGAAGCCGCCATGCTCCCGGTGTTGGGACTGGTCGGCGCGGCTCTGTCGAGGAGCGTGGGGCACGAAGAGCCGCGGTGAGAAGGGCGGCAGAAATGGACCGCGCGGCCGCGTCACCGTGCCGTTAGCCGCGCGATGAAGAGCGCCAGTTGCTCGGCGGAGATGCGCGGGGGATAGCAAAGAAGCGACGGATCCGCTCCGACCGGCTGGCCGTCCGCCGGCCGGGGCCGCGGCACTTCGGCGGGATCTTCGAGGCGCGAGGCGAACGGGACCGGAATGCCGATCACCCCCGTCGGCCGGGACTTCCAGTACTCGTTCCAGGCGGTGATCCCCGGCAGCTGCCACGCGAGTTCGCCCGGTCCCGGCCAGACGCGGAGCAGGCAGGCGTCCGACGGGCAGAACGTGCGCGCGCCAGTCCACGATACACGGGGCATGGGAATGTTCGGCTGCCCCGCGTAGCGCACCTCGAGGACCGGCTGCTGGCGATCGGCCGGCAAGACGAGACACGCCTCCGTTGCGACGCGTAAGGGCGGCATATCGTCGGCCGGATGGGCGAACGAGTGCTCGATCGCGGTCGATCCGTACACGGTCACCTGCGCCAGCGAGACGTCGACGGCGTCCAACGCGCGTCCCGCGACCAGGCTGGCGGACCGCACGAGCGGGCCGGGGCCCAGGTGCATGCACTGGATCAGGGAGAGCCGCACGGCGGTGCGCGGCGCCAGGGACACGCCGCACGCCAGGTTCCGGAACAGGAGGTTCCGGCACTCGAGGCTCGCCGGCTCGCTCCCGACCGGCTCGGCCGCCCGCCAAAAAATCGCGACCGCTGCGCTCGGTTCCGGTCCCAGGTCTTGGAATGAACAGTCGGACACCACGCAACGCGGCGCCTGGCAGTCGATCATCGCACGCGCCGTTCCGCGCATGGCGAGTGCCTCGTTCAGGCGGATGAAATGCAGATTTTCGAGCCGCACGTCACGGGCGGTGATGCGCAGCCCCGCCCCGGGTCCGCCCAGGAAGAGAGGCGTCACCCCTTTGTCGCCGCGGAGTTCGATCGGCTTCAGGATCTCGAGCTCGTCCATCAGGTAGGGCCCGGGCGACTGGAGCACGATGGTCTGTCCCGGCTGCGCCTTCTCGTACGCCCGGCGCAGTTTCTCTGTGGCATCCCAGAGCGCGCGGGTCGGGACGCGCGTCGGGGCAGCGTTTTCGCGCTCCGGCGCGACGGGCCGCAGGCGCGCGGCCGGGCCGGGCCGCTCCGCGAAAGGCAGCCGCAACAGGGGGAGGAGTCGTACGCGGCCGCCGAAGGCCGCGGTGCACGCCAGAATGACCACGCCGGCAGCCACCGCCCAGCGCGGCAGCCGCGGCGGACGCGGTTCGTCCGCCAGATTCGTCCAGCGCGGCGCCGAGCGGCGACCGAGCTCGGCTTGCAGGGAGCGCACGGGCCGCGCGGCGGACGGGGGAATCCGGCTGAGCAGCTCATTGTACGAGCCAATGCGGCGCAGCGCGTCGGGCTCCAGCGTGCCTACCAGCACCGCTCGCACATCTGCCGCTAGTTCGACGCCCAGGGACCGGGGATCGCACGGCCGGCCGGCCCGGTGCGCCGCGCACTTGGTCGCCGCATCGGCTCCCGGAAACGGCGCACGCCCCGTAACCATGTGGTAGAGCAGGCAGCCGAGCGCGTAGATATCGCTCGAAGCGTCCGGCGCCGTGTCGCCGTAGGCCACCTGCGGGGCGACGTAGTCGTACCGCTCGGGGGGAAGGCGACGCGCCACCCGCAGCGCCGCGCCCTTTAGCGCGCGGCGAAGTCCGCAGCCCGTAACCAAGACCCTGCCGCTCGGATGCACCAAGACGTTCGACGGGCGCAGATCACCGTGCACGAGGCCGCACGTATCCGCACGGGCCAGAACGGCGACGAGCTGCCGCCAGATGGCCAGTGCCGCCGCGCACGACAACCGGCTGCCGGCGCAGAGCAGCCGGGCGAGCGGCTCGGCCTCGACCCACGCCGACACCAGCACCGGCGGACCAGGTGGAAGCGGAAGGCACTGCGTCGCGATCACGCAAGGGTCTTCGAGCGATCTCCACGCGCCGGTCTCCGTTTCGAGCTGTGCCGCCACGCTCTCCGGATCCGCCCCGCCGGGCGACAGGCAGCGGATCGCCACCCGATCCGCCGCGCCGCGAAGCCGGCCGCGGTAGGTCGCACCCAGATCGCTGCACCCCACGCGATCAAGCACGACGTAGGGGCCGATCTCGAGCGGACTGTCCGGTTGCGGCGAAGCGTGCTCGACTCGTTCGGCGCCAACGTGGGCAAGCAGCGCGCCGGCCTGGTACGGAGTGATCCAGCGGTAGTGCAGAAGTTCTTCGATCCAGATCAGATCGCACGACGGAAGATCACGTGCACGCCGCTGGACCCGGCCGGCAAGCCGCTTGACCCGGTTGGGCTCGACGATGCCCAGCGTGATCGCTTTGGCCACGACCGGACTGGGGCAGTACATGCGTCCCTTCCGTGGAACGAGCGGCAGAAAAAGGGGTCGGCATCTTGCCAGATGTGCGAAAACGGCACAAGCGAAGAGATGGTACTGGGTCAGTTTGAGGAACGACCCCCCCTTGTCCCCCCCTTAGCAAGGGGCGGACGGGGGGGTATCAGCCAAACTGACCCAGTACCGAAGAGATGCCTACCTTGCAAGAAGCCGGCGGAACCGCCCCGGAGTGGCAGGCGCCACAGCCACCTCTCCGCGCCGGTGGCGCGGGATGTTTAACCCCTACGCCGATTCTAACCAAAGCGTCGCACGATCGGGGTGGGCGCCTGACGTGACGCAGGGCCCGACGCAGGGCGGGATGCGGCGTGTTCGAGCAGCCAGAGCCGGAGCTGGTTGAGCGCGTGCTTCGCGGCACGGCTCATGACCGTGCCGCGATCGCCGAGCACCTGGAAGCGCTGCGTATCGGCGCCGGTCGGGGATACGACCGCGACCCAGACCGTTCCGGCGGGCTTCTCCGCCGAGATGGCGTCCGGCCCGGCGACGCCGACGGTTGCGACCGCCAGATCGCTGCGGGTCCTGCGGCGGCAGGCCACTGCCATGGCCTGGGCAACCTCGCCGCTGACCGCACCGTGCCGCTCGATGAGGTCGCGTGGCACACCGAGCGCCTCCTCCGTCCAGCGGTTCGCGTACGCGAC
>JBGPMX010000546.1:0-4110 GCA_041487215.1 Planctomycetia bacterium
CTCGTGCGGCATCGCATTGCCTTGCGGCGCGGGGAGGCTTCGCGCCCCGCTCGCGCGCACGAGGCTTCCCCGTTCCGCCGCGTCTACGACGCATCCGCGTACGGGCCGGGCGGGTCTCCCTTCCACAGCAGCGAAGCCCTCGAAGAGGGGCTCTTCCAATCGCACGTGCTCGACGGCGTGGATACCGCCCTTCGGGAGACCTGCACGGCCTTCTACCGCTCTCTGGCCGCGTCGTACGGCAAGCCGGCCGCAAGCCACTTCCTCGAAAAGGGGACCCCCGAACTGGCGGACCAGTTCCATGCCGTGTTCGGCACCGCGCGCGTGCTGTTCCTCATCCGCGACCCGCGCGACGCGGTCGTATCGGCACGCGCCTTCTTCGCCGCGGCGGGCGGCGAAACGGCGGCGGCGAACCAGGCCGCATACGCCAGCGACGGCTACGTGACGCGATGGCGCGAGATCGTCGACGCACTACGCCGCGCCGCCGGGCGCGCGGACACGCACGTGGTGCGCTACGAAGAGCTGGTACGCGACCCGCGCAGCGTGCTCAGCGAACTCGTCCGCTGCGTCGGAGCGCCGGTCGATTCGCTCGAGGCCTGCCTGAACGCGTTCTCGAACGCAGCGCACCCATCGCACCGCACGGCGCGCGACACCCCGGCCACGATCGGACGATGGCGTACCGATCTGGCCGCCGGCGACCGCCGCCGCCTGGACGAGACCCTGGGAAGCATCGCCCGCGAGCTGGGCTACGCCTGAGGTGACCCGGGGTCGTGCCCTGATCGGTACTGGGTCAGTTTGAAATCCGAATCCCTCTTTTCCCCCCTTAGCAAGGGAGGGAATGTGGGGTATCAGCCAAACTGACCCAGTACCCCCTGATCCTTTCCGTTTTCATTTGCTCCTCAACACGGTATGCTAGGCATTAAGCTGCTTGGATGGGACCCACCAAACTCCGCCCCCCCTCACTGTCGGGAGATCTGACAGGTGCTGCGGATCCTAGGCTCTGCGAAAAGACTGTGCAACGGCGTGACGCGCCGTGAGATGCTGCGCGCAGGCGGCCTGAGCCTCTGCGGGCTGGGCCTGGCCGACTTCTTGCGTCTGCGTGACGCCGAGGCGGCCGCACCGGCCGCGCGGGCGACCAGCTTTGGCCGCGCCAAATCCTGCATCCTGCTCTACCTGTACGGCTCGCCCAGCCAGCTCGAGACGTGCGACATGAAGCCGGACGCACCGCTCGAGATCCGCGGCGAGTTCAAGCCGATCCCTTCGAGCGTGCCCGGCCTTCCGGTCTGCGAGCTGCTCCCGAACATGGCGCGGGTGATGGACCGCGTGACGGTGGTGCGGTCGCTCACGCACCCGTACCCGATCCACGGTGTGGCGTATGCGCTGACGGGGGTGCCGAGCATCGACGCCCCGATGGAACTCAACCCGCACGACCCGCGTCACTGGCCGTTCTTCGGGTCGGTGATCGATTACGTCGATCGCAAGTCGAACGGCGGCCGGCCGCGACGCGACGTGCCGCAGAACATCGCGCTGCCGTTCCACTTCAGCAGCCAGCGCATCGGCGAGGTGCCGCGCGCGGGCCCGTACGCGGCATTCCTGTGCGGGGGCTACAACCCGGTCTGGACCGAGTTCGTCGGGGAAGCCACCCGGACGATGATCAAAACCCTCCAGGACAAGAAGGTGGAGTTCCGCGATCCGTACCTGGGGGTATCGCCGGAAAGCCGCTTCGAGCTGCCGGGAGCAACCTCGCTCCCCAGCGAGCTGACGCTGGATCGGCTGAACCGCCGCCGCTCGCTGGTCGAGCAGTTTGACGCGGCGCGGCGCGACCTGTCGGCGCAACCGGCCGGGCAGAGCGTCGATCGCTTCCGCGAGATGGCGTACTCGCTGATCGGCTCGGAGAAGGTCCGCGCGGCGCTGGACCTGCGCCAGGAGCCGGCCGCGGTGCGCGAATCCTACGGCATGACGCTGTTCGGCCAGGGCGCCCTGGCGGCGCGGCGGCTCGTCGAGGCGGGCAGCCGCCTGGTCACGGTCATCTGGGACGAGTACGGCCTGGCCGGCTCGGCGTGGGACACGCACTGGGACCACTACCCGAAGATGAAGAACGAGCTCCTGCCGGGGCTCGACATGGCCTTCGCCGGCCTGGTGCTGGACCTGGAACGCCGCGGTATGCTCGACGACACGCTGGTGCTCTGCATGAGCGAGCACGGCCGCACCCCAAAGCTGAACAAGAGCCAGGGGGGCGGCCGCGACCACTGGTCGCAGTGTTACACCGAATGGTTTGCTGGCGGCGGGATCGCGCGCGGCAACGTGGTGGGTAAATCGGACAAGTGGGCGAGCATCCCGCTCGACCGCCCCGTGTCGCCGAAAGACATCCTGGCGACCGTCTATCACCTCATGGGCATCGACCCCCACACGCAGCTCATCGACCGCACCGGCCGCCCGCTCCCCCTAGTCGACGGCCAGGTCGTGCACGAGATGCTGGCGTGACCACGAAGGAGGCAACGCATCGCGCAGCGCAGAGACGCAGAGAACAACGAGTAAAGCACCTAACAAAACGGTCCGGCGATACCGGCTCGTTCGGCTCCGGCGTATCCCGGATCGGTTCTGTTAGACGCACTTAGACAGCGACTCCCCTGCTCGACCCCTTCTTTCTTTTGGTCTCTCTCCGCGTTCTCTGCGTCTCTGCGGTTCGATTGTCTTCTTCTGTTTTCCGATGCCATCTCTCTCTCCGTGCCTCGGTGTCTCCGTGGTGATCTTCACGGAATGAAAAGCGTCAGGAATACCATGCGACAGCAAGAAGTGCTCGCGGCGGTGCGCGGCGCAGTAAACCGCAGCCGCCTGCTCGACACGGCGGTGAAGCTGGTGGAAGTACCAAGCCCCACCTGCGACGCCGGCGCAGTGTCCGACCGGCTGGACGAACTGCTCACGGCGGAGGGGTTCCGCGTGGAGCGGCCCGTGGCGAACTGGCCGAAAGCACCGGCGGTCGTCACGCGGCTGACCAGCGGCCGGCCGGGTCGAACGCTGGAGTTCAACGGCCACCTGGACACGGTCCATCTTCCGTTCGTGCCGCCCCGTGTGGAGTCCGGCGTCCTGCGCGGCAGCGGCGCGTCGGACATGAAGGGGGGCATTGCCGCAGCGATCGAAGCGATGCGGGCGATCCGTGACACCGGGCTGCTCTCGGGCGGCGGCATCCTCTTCGCCGCGCACGATCTCCACGAGGGCCCCTGGGGGGACTGCCGGCAGCTCTACGCCCTGATCGACGAGGGCATCGTCGGGGACGGTGTGCTCCTCCCCGAGTACCTCTGCGACCGCCTGGCGGTGGTCGGCCGCGGCCTGGCAATTCTCGAGATCCGAGTGGATCGGGACGGCGAGCCGGTGCACGAGGTGTGGCGGCCGCCGGGTCAGCCGGACGTGATCGCGGCCGCCTGCGAGGTCGTGACAAGGCTCAAAGCATTGGACCGCGATCTGGCACGCCGCCCCCACCCGCTGGCCGGGCCCGCGAGCGCTTTCGTCGGCCAGATCCGCGGGGGCGAGATCTACAACCAGTCCCCCACCGAGTGCTGGATTTATGGCACGCGCCGCTGGTTGCCCGGTGAGTCCGTCGCAGAGATCGGCCGGCAGTACCAGGCGATGCTGAGCGAGGTGGCCGAGGCGACCGGAACCCGCGTCTCGAGCGATTTCGTCATGCGCCGCGACGCGTTCGAGATGGATCCCGCCACGCCGCTGGTCGAAGCCTTCCAGGCGTCGCACCAGGCGATCTCCGGGGCGAGACTGCCGCTCGGGGCCAAGCCATTCGTCGACGACGGCAACGCATTCGCCGCCCGCGCGGGCATCCCGGCCATCACGCACGGCCCGCTGGCGCGCGGGGCCCACACGCTAGATGAACGCGTGTCGGTCGACGAACTCGTACGCGTCGCGGAGCTCTACGCCCTGACCGCACTCACATTCTGCCCGGCCTGAGCGGGGGGAGAGGGTTCAGGAGTCAGGGTTCAGGGTTCAGGGTTCAGGAGTCAGGGTTCAGGAGTCAGGCTCTTCAGGCTTTTCCCCGGGTTGTGATCCCGAGCCAGCGAGGAACCCCAGTCAAGACGTTGAATGGTTGAGTTGTTGAATCGTTGA
>JBGPMX010000547.1:0-4109 GCA_041487215.1 Planctomycetia bacterium
CCGGCGCGCATGAATTCATCCTCGAAATGCCCGAGGCTTACGACACGATCATCGGCGAGCGCGGCAGCAGCCTGTCGGGCGGGCAGCGCCAGCGTATCGCGATTGCGCGTGCTCTGATCAGCAATCCGCGCATCCTCATCCTGGACGAGGCCACCAGCGCGCTGGACGTCGAGAGTGAGTCGCTCATCCAGCGGGTGCTGGAGGAGTTCGTGCGGCACCGCACCACGCTCCTCATCACGCACCGCATGAGCACGCTCGAGCTGGCCGACCGCATCGTGGTCATGGACGCGGGGGGCATCCAGGACGTCGGCACGCACGACGAGCTGCTGCGGCGCTGCGAGCTGTACAAGCGGCTCCGCGAGATCGAAGGAACCAGCCGAATGAGCGCCTGACGAGCGGTTCGGCGCGGATGTCCGACCCCGCCAGCGTCCACGCCGAACAAGCGGCGGCCGCGTGATCTTCTCCTCGGAAAACGCGACGGTTCGATCAGGGGGATGCGCACCGGGGGACCGCTGCGGCCGCATAAACGACGTATCTCATGGCGCAAATTAAGTTTGACAAAAGTCGTCGCGCTGCTTTAGTATCGATCTACAGCTTGCTTCCTGCCGCCCTCGCCGCACTCCACCCTGGACGGGAGAACGGGATCATGTTCCTCCGCGCACGTCCCCGGCACGCCGCTCTGGTCTTCGCCTGCGCTCTGAGCGCCGGGGCCTGGGGGCTCGCCCGCGCCGCCGCGCCGCGCGGCGACAAGAAGCCCGAGCCCGCCGTCACCGCCGACGACGTGAAGTGGATCGACGAGCTGGCGCGGGCACGCTGGAACGAGGACGAGACCAGCAAGATCAAGCCGTCCAGCCCCGCGACGGACGGCGAGTTCGTCCGCCGCGCCTACCTCGACCTCGTCGGGCACGTGCCGCCCGCCGACAAGGCACGCGAGTACATCGCCAGCAACGACAAGGAGAAGAAGGCGCGGCTCATCGAGAGCCTGCTCGCCTCCGAGGACTATGCGAAGTACTGGGCGAACGTCTGGTCGAACCTGCTGATCGGCCGCCGGCCCGAGCGCATGATCGACAAGGCGAGCATGCTCAAGTACCTGCGCGACAGCTTGGCCGAGAACAAGCCGTGGAACACCATGGTCTACGAGCTCGTCACGGCCAGCGGCGCGTCCCGGCCGAACAAGATGGACGTGCCGTTCAACGGCGCCACCAACTTCATGCTCGCGCACCTGGGCGACCGCACCATGCCCAACGTGCCGGCCACCTCGTTCACCACCCGCCTGTTTCTCGGCGTCCAGGTGCAGTGCACCCAGTGCCACGACCACCCCTTCAACGAGCGCAAGCAGGACTCCTTCTGGGGGATCAACGCGTTCTTCCATCAGATGCAGAAGCAGGACTTCAACGACACCAGCGACACGGGGCAGCGCATCTTCCTCTTCTCCGAGCTGAAGGACAAACCGCTCGGGCCCGACGACGACCTTTTCGTGCGCTATGACAAGCGAAACGGCCTGGTCGAGGTCACTCCCCCCCGATGGCTGGACGGCACGAAGATTGCCGACGTTTCCGCCGAGCTCAACCTGCGCCAGAGGCTGGCCGACTTCATCACGGACAAGGACAACCCGTACTTCGCCCAGGCGATCGTGAACCGCATGTGGGCGCACTTCCTGGGCCGCGGTATCGTGCACCCGCTGGACGATCTCGGCGAGCACAACACGCCGTCGAACCCGGAGCTGCTCGAGCGGCTCGCCAAGCACTTCGTGGAATCCAACTACGACCTCAAGCGTCTGGCAAGCTGGATCACCCTGAGCATGCCGTATGCGCTCTCGAGCAAGGTGAACGCGACGAACAAGGAGGACGAGTCGCTGTTCAGCCACTTCCCTCTCAAGCAAATGTCCCCGGAGCAGTTCTTTGATTCGCTGATGATCGCCTCCCGCGCGGACCGCGTCGGGGCCAAGAGCCCCGAAGAGGTGTACAAGCTCAAGGAGGCGCTGCTGGCGCAGTTCACGACCGTGTTCGGCAACGACGAGGACCGCGAGGCGGATTCGTTCAACGGCACGATCCCCCAAGCCCTGCTGCTCATGAACGGCGACCTCATGGCCAAGGCCATCTCCAAGCAGCCGGGGAGCTACTTGCGCGAGAGCGTCGACGAGATCCTCAACGCCAAGAAGGCGAAGAAGAAGCTGCGCGACCCGGACGCCGCGCTGCTCGATGACCTCTACGTCGCAGCATTCAGCCGCTACCCGACCAAGCTGGAGCAGCAGACCGCCATGAAGCTCGTGCGGGCCACGCTGGCCCAATCCAAAGAGAAAGACCCGATCGACGCGTACCAGGACATTTTCTGGGCGCTCTTGAATTCGAGCGAGTTCGTGCTGAATCACTAGAAGAGTCAAGAGTCCAGAGACGAGAGTCGAGCGCCAAAAAGAAGCAAAACTCCGCCCGTGCGACACGGATCGTTACGGGCCCCCCTAGACGTGGCTCGGCAGGGCTCCCGGAGTGAGTCTCGCCGAGCTGCCATGAAGGTAGGTACAATCCATGCCCCGACGCGACCCTTCCATCCCCGCCGGCATGTCGCGGCGCCACTTCCTGCAGCACCTGGCTGCCACCTCCCTGGCCATCCCGGCCATGCAGTGGACCCGCGCCATCCAGGCCAACGCGGCGGAGCTCCGGAAGCAGGGCAAGAGCTGCATCCTTTTGTGGATGAGCGGCGGCCCCGCCACCATCGACCTCTGGGACCTCAAGCCCGGCGCGGACACGGGCGGCCCGTTCCAGACCACGAAGACCACCGTGCCCGGGATCGAGATCTCCGAGCACATGCCGAACCTAGCCAAGCAGATGCAGCACCTCTCGATCATCCGGTCGATGAGCACCGTGGAAGCCGATCACGGACGCGGCACCTACAAGATGCACACCGGCTACGTGCCGAGCGTCACCATGCAGCACCCGTCGTTCGGCGCGGTCACCGCGTACGAACTCGGGCAGCAGCTGCGGGACTTCGAGCTCCCCCACTTCATCAGCATCAGCTCGCCCAGCGTCGGCGCGGGGTTCCTGGGCATGGCCCACGCGCCGTTCATGGTGCAGAACCCCGGCTCGCCGATCCAGAACCTGCAGCCCCCCGGCGGACTCGCGTCGTTCCGCGTTGAGAACCGCCACAAACTGCTCGGCCTGATGGACGACCAGTTCCGGCAGACCCGCGGCGTGGCGCTCGCGGACCGCAACAGCGCCGCCAATGATCACAGCGCGGTCTACGAGAAAACGATCCGCATGATGAACTCGAAGCGGCTCGAGGCGTTCGACCTCAAGGGCGAGGACAAGAAGACCAAGGAGCGCTACGGCGAGACCAACTTCGGCCGCGGTTGCCTCATGGCCCGCCGGCTGGTCGAGACCGGGGTGACGTTTGTCGAGGTCGGGCTGGGGGGCTGGGACACCCACAACCAGACTTTCACCGCGCACAAGGACCGGCTGCAGCCCGAGCTGGACAAGGGCATGGCCGCCCTGGTCGACGACCTGCACGAGCGCGGTCTGCTCGATAAAACGCTCGTCGTCTGGATGGGCGAGTTCGGTCGCACGCCGCGCATCAACCAGGACGCCGGCCGCGACCACTGGGCACGCTCCTGGTCCGTGGTACTCGGCGGTTGCGGCATCAACGGGGGCCAGGTGATCGGCAAGACCAACGAGGACGGCACGCAGGTGATCGAGCGCCCGCTCGATACCCCCGACCTCATGGCCACACTCTACAAGGGGCTGGGCATCCCGCAGGATCGCCAGTACACGACGCCCAATGGCCGCCCCTACTGGGTGGTCGACAAGGACGCCAATGCCCAGGCGATCTCGGAATTGATCTAAGAAAAGCACGCGATAAAACGGCCGGCCGGGTCCAAGTTGCTTCCAGGCCCCGCGCGGCACGCCGAATCCAGCCCCGCAGGTGGGTCACCCCGCCCGCGGGGCTTTCGTTTGCAGCGTGGCGCGGTATGGGTCGCCGGACGCCGCGGCGCGGGGCGCCCCGCACCCGGTTGTCTGGCTCTGGACTCTCGACCCTGGACTCTCGACTCTTCTGCCCCTCTGCTCTCTGCCGTCTGGTCTGGCTCTGGACTCTCGACCCTGGACTCTCGACTCTTC
>JBGPMX010000548.1:0-4109 GCA_041487215.1 Planctomycetia bacterium
CGTCGAGCGCCCCGAACGGCTCGTCGAGCAGCAGCACGCGGGGCTGGGCGGCCAGGGCACGGGCCAGCGCCACGCGTTGCCGCTGGCCTCCGGAGAGCTGCGATGGGTAGCGCGGCTCGAGTCCCTCGAGGCGGATGAGCCGCAGCAGCTCCTGCACGCGCTCGCGCACCTTGTCGTTCGGCCAGTGCCGCACCCGCAGGCCAAACGCGATGTTCTCGAACACCGTCATGTTGCGGAACAGCGCGTAGTGCTGGAAAACGAAACCGACATTGCGCTCGCGCGGCGAGCGCCGGGTCACCTCCTCGTCGTGATAGCGGATCGCTCCGCCATCGGGCACCTCGAGCCCTGCGATCACGCGGAGCAGCGTGGTTTTGCCCGAACCGGACGGCCCGAGCAGCGCCAGCAGGCAGCCGTCCGGGACCTCGAAGCTCACATCGTCGAGCGCCACGAAGTCGCCGAATCGCTTGGTCAGCCGCTCGATCACGATGCTCATGGTTTCCCCCGTCGTGGCCCTTTTGCCGAAAAAGCGATCCTGGGGAGCCGCACCCCGCTGCCTGGAGGTTGGGCTTCGCCCACCGCTGGCAGATCTTCGTGGTGGGCAAAGCCCACCCTACGTTTCTTGGGCGACGCCCGTGGCGGCGGGCCTGGTTTCCTCGACCGCATGCCGCGCCTTGCGCTCGACCGTCACCTTCAGCACGAGCGTGATCAGCGCCAGAGCCGTCAGCACCGAAGCGACCGCGAACGCCCCGGGCGTGTTGTAGTCCTGGAACAGCTTCTCCACCCGGAGCGGCAACGTGTCCGTCCGACCCGCGATGTGGCCCGAGACGACGTACACCGCGCCAAACTCGCCCATCGCGCGGGCGTTCGACAGAATGATGCCGTGCACGAGCCCCCAGCGGATGTTCGGCAGCGTGACCCGCCAGAAGATCTGCCAGCCGCTCGCTCCCAGCGTCAAGGCCGCGATCTCCTCGTCCGGACCGATGGCCTCCATGAGCGGGACCAGTTCGCGGGCTACGTACGGAATCGTTACGAACGCGGTGGCGAGCACGAGCCCCGGCAGCGCGAAGATGATTTTCAGCCCGTGATCGCGCAGCCATGGCCCGAGCGGCCCTTGCAACCCGAAGAGCAGGACAAACGCCAGCCCCACCACCACGGGCGACACCGAGAACGGGATATCGATGAGCGTGAGCAGCAGCGTGCGGCCGGGAAATCGGAACCGCGCGATCGCCCAGGCCGCCGCGACGCCGAACACGAGGTTCGCCGTGACGGCGATCGGCGCTATGGTCAGCGTGAGCAGCACCGAGTGCCACGTGTCGCGGTCCGCCAGGATGCTCCGCATGTAGGCCACCGGTCCGTGCGCCAGGGCCTGGGTGAAGACCTGCACGAGCGGAACAACCACCAGCAGCGTGATCAGCCCCACCGCGGCGACCACGAGCGTCCAGCGCACGAGCGCCGGGTCGCGCCCCGCGGGGCGGTGAGCCGCCGCTCCCCACGCGCGGTTCTCAGGCCTCATGGCGAAGGCTCCAGCGCTCGAGACCGTTGATGACCAGCAGCATGCCGAACGAGATGGCCAGCAGCACGACGGCGATGGCCGTCGCCTCGCCGTACGCGAACTCCTCGAGACGCGCCACGATCAGCACCGGCGCGATCTCGGTGCGGAACGGCATGTTGCCCGAGACGAACACCACCGAGCCGTATTCGCACAGCGCTCGGGCAAACGCCAGCGCGAACCCGGTCGCCAGGGCGGGGAAGAGCGCGGGCAGGATGACCCGCCGGAACGTCTGCATCCGCGTGGCGCCCAGGCACGCCGCCGCATCCTCGATCTCCGCGTCGATCGTCGCCAACACCGGCTGTACCGTACGCACAACGAACGGCAGGCCGATGAAAGTCAGCACGAGCACGATGGCGAAACGCGAGTACGCCCCGGAGACCCCCAGCGGGACCAGGTACCGGCCCAGCCAGCCGCCGGCGACGTACAGGTTCGAGTAGACCAGCCCGGCCACCGCCGTGGGCAAAGCGAACGGGATATCTACCAGGGTGTCGAAGATCCGCTTCAGCGGGAATTCGTAGCGCACCAGCACCCAGGCGATCAGCAAGCCGAAGACCGCGTTTGCGGCGGCCGCCGCCAGTGCGCTGCCCAGCGTGAGTGCGTAGGCGCTGCGTGCACGCGGCGACCACACGGCCGACCAGAACTGCTCGAACGAGAGCGACGAGGCCTTCACCACGCAGGCCGCGAGCGGTACGAGCACGAGCACGCCCAGATAGACGAGCGTGCACGCGACGCTCACGTGGAATCCCGGCAGCAAGCCGCGCCGCGCGCTCATCGCAGCCCCCCGTGCGCAAGCAGCGGCGCGCAACTCTGCCGGGCCGCGTCCGCCCGACCCGCGCGGCCCGCGCCGTAGAACTCGGCGTCCAGCACCTCACGCACGCTATGCCAGATCTCCAGCTCGAGATCGAGAAAAACTCCCCGCACCCCATGACGCAAGGCGGCACGGTACGCCGCGTCGGTGATCTCGGCGATGAGGTCTTCGAAGTTTGAAGCGGAATCGTGCCGCTCGAGTTTCATGGCTCCTCACTTTGCCCCGAAGGTGTAAATGGCGTCGAAGAGAGCGCCCTCGGCCAGGAACCGCTGTTGCGCCGCATCCCAGCTCTCGGCGATATCGCCGATCCCGAACAGCCGTATCTCCGGAAACACGCCGGAGTACCTGGCCAGAGTCGCCGACTGGATCGGACGGTAGAAGTGCGCCGCGATCACCTCCTGCGCCTCGTCGGTGTACAGGTACTCGAGGTAGGCCCGTGCCACGGCCGCCGTCCCCTTCCGCTCGGCGTTCGCGTCCACGACTGCCACGTGCGGCTCCGCGCGGATGCTGATCGGTGGGTAAACGAGCTCGAGCTCGCCACCCGACTCGCGCACCTCGAGGTGCGCCTCGTTCTCCCACGTGAGATGAACGTCGCCGATCCGCTTCTGCGCAAAGGTGGCGCTCGATCCGCGTGCGCCGGTGTCGAGCACCGGCGTGTGCCGGTACAGCGCCGCTACGAAGTCGCGCGCCTGCGCGTCACTGCCGCCGCGTACGGTCACCGAGCCCCACGCCGCCAGAAAGGCGAGCTTGCCGTTGCCCGACGTCTTCGGGTTCGGCGTGACCACCTCGATACCACTCTGGATCAGATCGCGCCAGTCCCGGATCCGCTTCGGGTTCCCCTTGCGCACGACGAAGACGATGGTCGAGGTGTACGGCAGCGAACGATAGGGCAGACGCTCTTCCCACCCCGGCGCGATCAGCCCCTTGCGTTGGATCGCATCCGTATCCGACCAGGTAGCCAGAGTCACCACGTCCGCGTCGAGACCGTCGATCACGGCGCGCGCCTGCGTGGCGGAGCCGCCGTGCGACTGCCTGATCGTCACCACGTTGCCCGTGTCGCGTTCGTACCGGGCGGCGAAGCGGGTGTTCAGGTCGCGCCACAGCTCGCGCGTCGGGTCGTAAGACACGTTGAGGAGCTCCACGGATCGCGCTGGACGCGCGCGATCCGCGCTCGCTTCGCCGCAGCCCGCGATCGCGGCGCCGACGAGGGACAGCATGGCTGCGTTTCGTAACGACGGCATGGCGTCTCCTTCTCGCCGAGGGGGCCTGTGAGCACGCTCCGCGGCTTCACCGAGCCTGCGCGGTCATGGAGCTACGAACGATCGTGACAAGGGAGAGGGAACGCGGAAAAGAAAGGAGCCCGGCAGGTTCCCGAGCCACCGCGTCGCGTCAGCACGTGGCGTGCGGAAAAGAATACACGCCACAACCGGCCGAACGGGCGGCACAGGACCCGTCTCGGGCCGGCGTACAGTAGGCCTTCGAATTCTTAACTAACTTAATCATGATGGTGATTATCGGACAGGCGAGGAGTTTGTCCAGAGAAGAATCCGCAAGAATACGCAGTTTTTTGCAGGGGGAGCACCGCGCTCGGCTCCTGCTCCCAGGGGGCACGGCCACTTCCCCGACCTGTCCCCCATAACTCCTCTCAACGTTATTCCCCGCGTTGCCGACAAGGTTTAAAGGAGCGGTGTCCGACCGCGACGGGCGGGGCACATTCCCCCCAAAGGGCCACGCCGCGTCCCGGTAATC
>JBGPMX010000549.1:0-4104 GCA_041487215.1 Planctomycetia bacterium
CGACCGGAGCAGCGGACGAGCTCTCTTCCGCGGAGCTGATGGCGGGAGCCGCGCGGTTGGTTCGTAAGGTGCGCCGCTACCGGCCCGCGGTGGTGGCGTTTCTGGGGATCACCGCCTACCGCACGGCGTTCGGGCGCGACCGGGCGGTGCTGGGCCTGCAGAGCGACACCATCGGCGCGACGCGGATCTGGATCGTGCCGAACCCGAGCGGCCTCAATGCGCACTACCAGCTGCCGGATCTCGCGGTGCTGTTCCGCGAGCTGTTGACCTGTTGAACTGTTGACCTGTTGAACTGTTGACCGGGTGACCGAGGGACCAGCCCGGACCCGGGACCGGACGTTTAACCCCTACCCCGATCGTAACCAAAGCGTAGCACGATCGGGGTGGGCGCTTGGTGTGACGCATGGCGCGATAGATGAACCCGCTCGTACCAAGCAGCGCGGCCGGGATCCAGATCCAGAACATCTCGCTGCGCAGAGCCCGGCTCTGCCACGGGTTGGGCAGCCCGGTTCCGACGTCGGATACGGGAATTGGCCCCCAGTTCCCGTATCGCTGATTCGACATCGGCCAGAAAAAGGGGACCGGCTCACCGCCTCGCGTCATCGCGTCCAGAACGGCATGGGACGCCGTGATCGCGACGTACACCAGCACCAAGGCCCAGAACTTGCCGCGCACGGCAGGAAACGCGAGTGCGGCGGCGAAGAGGCCGAGGGCCAGAGCACACAGGAGCGAGTGCGTTACTCCGCGGTGACCGAGCGGACTGCCGTAGGCCACATTCGAGAACGCATCAACGTCCGGCACGACGCTCAGGGCGAGACCCAGGCACCAATAGAGCCACGGTCGGGACCGCGGCGAGTGCAGCTGGGCGAGGGCGGCGCCGACGACGGCGTGCGTGTACAGGGTGGCCATGGCATGCAAGGCCTCGTCAACCGCGAGCATCCCGGCTCGCCGGCGGCGAAGCCGGATCGCGAGCCGGACCCGGCAAGAGAGATTCCCAGATCTGATCGATCGTGACGAAGTCGTAGCCGGCGTCCCTCAAGTGCGCTATGACTTCATGGGCTCACTTCTTCTCCCACCTGCAGACGCACCATGTGGCGATAGCGACCGCTGGCGTCGAGCAGCTCCTGGTGCGTGCCGGTTTCGATCACGCGCCCCTGATCCATCACCACAATGCGATCGGCGTGCGTCACGGTGCTGAGCCGGTGTGCGATGACGAACGTCGTGCGGCCGCGCATCAGCGTCTGGAGGCTCTGCTGGATGAGCCGCTCGCTCTCGGTGTCCAGGTTGCTCGTCGCTTCGTCCAGGATCAGGATGCGCGGGTCGGCAAGGATGGCGCGGGCGATCGCGACGCGCTGCCGCTGCCCGCCGCTCAGCCGCACGCCCCGCTCGCCGATCACCGTGTCGTAGCCCTGCTCGAGCTCGGTGATGAACTCGTGCGCGTTGGCCATCGCGGCGGCACGCCGGATGTCGTCCTGCGTCGCGTCGCGCACCGCGTAACCGATGTTGTCGGCCACCGTGCCGTCGAACAGGAAGATCTCCTGCTCGACGATGCCGAGCAGCCGGCGGTAGTCGTCCAGCCGGATGTGCCGCAGGTCTACGCCGTCAAGCTCCATGGCCCCGGACGTGGGATCGTAGAACCGCGCGATCAGGTTGCAGAGCGTCGTCTTACCCGCGCCGCTGGGACCCACCAGCGCGATCATCCGTCCCGGCTCGACGTCCAGGCTCACGTCCTTCGCCACCTCTTCGCTCGCGCCGGGATAGCGAAACGTCACGTGCCGCAGCGTGATGCGGCCGGCCACCCGGCTCGGCTCGAGCGCGATCGCGCCGGCAACATCGGGCATCTCACGCGGCTCGGCGAGCAGGTCCAGCACGCGGTCGAGGCCGGCCAGGCTGCTCTGGAACTGTGTGGCGCTGTTTGCCAGCACCTCGAGAGGCCCCAGCAGCATGGCCAGGTAGACCAGGAACATCATCAGGTCACCGAGCGACAGCTGACCGCTCAGGACCCGGAAGCCGCCATAGAGCAGGAGTGAGGCGGTGGCGAGCGGGACGAGGATGTCCCAGACGACTTCGACGGTGCGCGCCCACCACCAGGCGTGCAGCTCCTGCCGCGCCATCATGTGATTGCCGCGCGTGAAGCGTCCAGCCTCGCTGCGCTCGCGGTGGAACGCCCGTACGACCCGCATGCCGCCGAACGATTCAGTCGCCTGGCTGTCCACCTCCTGGCGCTGGCTGCGGATGTCGCGGTGGATCGGCCGGATGCGGCTGATCCAGGTGCGGTGCGTCATGTACACGAGCGGGATGAGCACGAGCGAAGCGGCCAGCAATCGCGCGTCGACCCAGGCGAGCACGGCCATGCTCGAGACGAGCTGGAGCACGGCGCGCCACGGGTTGTAGAGCATGCTGAAGACCAGCTCGCCGACGCCGCCGGCGTCCTCGCGCAGGATGCTGGCCACGCCGCCGGATTTCAGCTGATAGACGCGGTGGAGCGGCAACCGCACCGCATGCTCGAACAGGCGGCGTCGCACCCCGGTCTGCAGCCGCTTGGTCACCAGGGTGGCGTGCCAGCGGCCCCAGAGCTGGACCCCCGCAGCGGTGAGTGAGAGCGTGACCATGGCGGCCGCGACCAGCAGCAGCAACTGCGCGCCGCGTGCGGCGACGGGCACCCAGCGGGCGATGGCCGCCGGCAGCGGTTTGTCCGATAGCACGTAATCGATGACGATCTTGGTTCCCGCGGGGGGCAGCAACCTGAGCTCGGTGCCGATGGTCAGAGTCGCCAGGGCGAGGGCCAGGTTGCGGGAGTGCGGCCGCAGCAGCCGCAGGAACTCGAGGAAGAGTCGGAAGAACGAGCGGTGCCGCGGCGGCGGCGTCGCCGGCCCGTGGAGACGCGCGGCCGGCTGCGCCGGGAACACGCCGCGCCCGTTGCGCGCCTGTACCTCGCGCTTGTACTCGGCGAACCGCTGCCGGCTGCTAAAAAGGCGAAAGGCCATGAAGAGGAGTTATCGGGTCGTTATTCGCGCGGCCCCTTCTGGGCCTTGAGCACGGCCGAGACGAGCCGCTCCGTCTCCGCATCGGAGAAGCCCTCGACGACCACGACGTCATTGTTCCGGTGCACCATCGCGTAGGTTCGTCCGGCGTGCTCGAGCCGGAAGCGATCCGGCACGGCGGGGGGGGACGGTTCATTCGGTCCGGCCGGTCGGTTGTCGCCCAGATCGAGCTTGGTGCCCATGTACCGCGCGTACGCGCCGGCGAATTCCGCCGCATCTTCGGGCGTGTCCCAGGTGGTGAACCAGGCCAGCCCGAGCTTGTCGTCGGGACCGGCGAAGACCGCGTAGCGATCGCCGCCCCATCCCGCGGCGGCACGCGTCCCCCAGTGGCGCTTGAGCAGGATCGTGATCTGGAACTCGCCGAGCACGTTCTGCCCGAGCTCCTGCCACGCTTCGCCGGCCGCGTCCCCGAGCGGCGGCAGCGTGACCGCCACCGGCTCGTCGCTGTGCTCCAGGTACTTTTCGGGGTGCAGGATCTGCTCGGTCGAGCGCGGCGGCTCCCGGAAGGCGCGATTTACGCTCTCCCACTCGTCTGCGTTCGTCAGGTGCAGGACGAACACGATCCCCTTGAAGTAGCTGAAGAGCATGGTCTCGCGGAAGATCGCCGGCGCATTGCGGAACGTCTTGCCGCCCGCGAAGGGCATGATGCCTTGAAGGAACCGCAGGGTCACGTCCATGGCGGCGGGGGACGACTTGAGCATGTCGCGGCCGTCGCCGTTCTTGCCGCGCGTCATATCGGCCAGCATCACCAGCGTCGCCTCCCCCTCGACCAGCGCATGGAGGGCGAGAGCCTGGTCGTCGTTTCCCTTCGCACTGTCCTCCAGCTTGTCGAGGTCGAAGTGCTGGTCGTCCAGCGCATGTGTCATCTCGTGCGCCAGCGTCGCTTTGTGCTCGTCCTTGTTGAATCCGCCGGAGGCGCCGAGCAGGCGCGCGAGCAACCCCGGCTTGGTCGCTGGAGGCGGCTCCCGAATGAGGAAGATCTCCTTGCTCTTCGGGTCGTAGAAACCCGCTACCTCCTCGGACAAGAGGCTGAGCATCGTCTCCTCGGTCTTGAACTCCG
>JBGPMX010000550.1:0-4102 GCA_041487215.1 Planctomycetia bacterium
CGCTGGTGGCCGCGGTCTTGTCCATCGGCGAGGTGAGCGGGGCGGTGATTGTCGCTCCGCCGGGCGTGCAGCCGCTCAGCGTACGGATTTTCACGTTGGCGCACTACGGCGTGGAGAACCACCTGGCGGGGATCTGCCTGGTGCTGCTGGCCGTCAGCGGCGCGGCGGGCATCGCCGCCATGGCGGCACTCGGCTGGGCGGCACGCGGCCTGCGCCGCGCGGCCGATGGGGCGCGCTCGGCGGGCTCCGGGTAAGGCGGTCTCGGGGCGCCCGCGTCAGGCGGCCGGGGCCGCGGACTCGAGATCGTCGATCAGCTTCTCGAACGTCTCGTGCGTGCAGTGCAGCGGCTCGGGCACGCGCGCGCGATCCTTCGGATCGAAGCGGCGCCGGCCGAAGGTGAGCCGCCCGCGGCTCTCGAGCAGCACCTCGTAATAGCAGGTGCCCGCGCTCTTCTTTTCGGGGGGCGCGCTGCGCAGCAGCAGCTGGCCCTCGATCGGGTCCAGCTCAATCGGCTCGATCGGCTCGAGCATGTAGCGCACGCGAGTGGCCAGGCGTTGGCCCCAGCCGCGCAGGTCGTCACCGCTCAGGTCCAGGGCGCGGCGGGTTTCGAGCCGCACCTGGGCGATGGCGCAGCTCAGGCGGTCGGCGCCGAGCAGCTCAGCGGTCACGCGAAGCTGAGGGGATTGGACGGTCAGTTCCCGGCGCTCGTCCGTGAAGTTGCTCAGTCGCGCGAGCGCGGACAGGGCTTGTGGGCCGAGGCTCATGAGTTGTCTCCTAACAAACGCTTGTGTTGCTCAGTACCGTCGAAGGTGAGCACCACGGGCTTATCATCGAAACGGGTTTCCAGGTGGACCGGGCGGGTCCAGAGCTTGTGGATGTTGCGCAGCGTGTCCTCGGCGTAATCAAGCTTCAGGTCCACGCCGTTGTGCTGGTGCAGCAGATACAGCTCGCTGCGGTTCTCATGGTTGGCATCCTGGACGGCGATGAACGGCTGGCCGAAGTTGGTGAGGCTGAAGAGCAGGCGCTCCTTGATCTTCTTGAACTCGCGGCTCTCGATCTCGTACTGGTGTGTCTTGTCGTTGAACGCGTAGGCGAACATCTGCTGCTCGCGGCAGAACTCCGGGGTCAGGAAGTCATCGATGAACGTGACGTCGTTATAGATCTTGCGCACCTCGAAGATCTTCGCGCGGCCGAGCCCGAGATCTTTGTCCCAGCCCGCCCGCTCATCGCGGTCATCGCACTCCTCGTACGCGCGACCGAAGCGGCCGGTGTTCCAGCGTTCCTCGATGTTCCGGAACAGTTCGAGACCGAGCTTGTAGGGGTTCACGCGGCCGGGGTGGGTGGCGACGGTGCCCGAGTGGTGGTCGGCGTAGTCGACGACCTCGGCGGTGGTCAGCTCGTGCTGCGTCATGATCGTGGAGTGCCAATAGCTGGCCCAGCCCTCGTTCATGATCTTGGTCTGGGCCTGAGGGGCGAAGTAGTACGCCTCGTCGCGCACGATCGACAGCACGTCGCGCTGCCAGTTGGCGAGCGGTGCGTTCTCGATAAGGAACAGCATGACGTCCCGTTCCGGATGCTCGGGAAAGCGCCGCTCCGCCTGCTTCTGCTGGTCCTCGAGTTGTTTGCGCTCGTCCTCGAGCCGCTGGCGGGGGTTAACGAACCCGTCCATGTACGGCTTGCTCTTGAACTTGCCGGGTTGGATCGGGTCGCGCTCGGCCGGCTCGCCAAAGTCGTAGCGCGAGGCGCGCTCGCGCCGCTTGATGCCGGGGGAGTGGATGTCGATGAGATCCTCGATGGACAGGCAGGCATCGATGAACGATTCCACCTCGTCGACGCCGTGCTTGTCCATGTAGGCGCGGATACAGTTGCCGTGGTTGGCCATCTGGTCCATCATTTTGCGGTTGGTATGCGCGAACCAGATGTTGTTCTTGAAGAAGTCGCAGTGGCCATAGACATGGGCCATGACGAGCTTCTGGTCCATGAGCGTGTTGCACTCGAGCAGGTAGGCGTAGCAGGGGTCATTGTTGATGACCATCTCGTAGATCTTCTGGAGCCCGTAGGTGTACCCTTTGGCGAGCTCCTCGTACGCCATGCCGAACCGCCAGTGCGCGTAGCGCGTGGGGAAGCCGCCGAAGGCGGCGACCTCGTTGAGTTCCTCGTAGTTGAGCACCTCGAAGACGGTCTCGAAGAAGTCAAGCCTGGATCGCCGCGCAATCGCCTCGATCTCGTCCTGCAGGCGGCGTAGCTCGGCCGGGAACGGGCGTACCGTGGTGATGGACATAGCTACCTGCCCTTGCCCAGGAAGACTTTGATGGAATCGTAGATGGCGTCCTTGTCGGGGATCTCGGCGACCGCCAGGTTGTCGCGTTCGTCCAGCCCGCGCTGGAGCTCGCGGATGAACTGGCCGCTGCCGTAGGGGCTCTCGACCTGCCCATAGCAGAACAGATTGCACTTGCGCAACAGCTTCTCCGAGAGCAGCTCGACGCAGATCGCGTTGTCCTCGCCCCAGTTGTCGCCGTCCGAGAAGTGAAAGACGTACACGTTCCAGTCGGTGGCGGGAAATCGCTCGTCGACCAGGCGGTCGCACAGCGTGTAGGCGGACGAGATGCGCGTCCCGCCGCTCTCGCGGGTGTGGTAGAAGGTTTCGCGGTCGACCTCGGCCGCCTCGGCGTCGTGCACGATGTAGCGGGTTTCAAGGCCGTTGTACTGCGAGCGGAGCCAGGTATCGATCCAGAACGCCTCGATGCGCACAATCTCTTTCTGCTCGTCGGTCATGGACCCGGAGACGTCCATCATGTAGATGATGACCGCGTTGGCTTCGGGTTTCTCGATCGTTTTCCACGAGCGGTAGAGCTTGTCCTCGCGGATCGGGATGACCAGCGGCAGTTGGGGGTTGTACTGGTTGGAGGCGATCTGGCGTTTCAGCGCCCGCTTGTAGGTGCGTTTGAAGTGGCGGAGGGATTCCGGGCCGGTCTGGCGAATGCCGGTGTAGCGGTCCTTCTCTTCGTAGATGGTGTTCTTGCCGCGCGGCTCGATGTGGGGCAGCTGCAGCTCCTCGCCGAGGATCTCGGCGAGCTCGCTGAGCGATACTTCGACTTCGAGGATGTGTCCGCCGGGCCGGTCGCCCGCCCCGTCGCCCGCCTGGGCCTCGCCCGGCCCGAGCGGCTGGCCGATGTCCCCCTCGCCCTGGCCGACCCCGCCGTGCCCGCGCGCGCCGTAGCGGAAGTGGGGGATCTCGATCTGGGGGAGTGGGATCGAGATGTACTCCTTCCCCTGCTTGCCGATCATCTCGCCGTGGGTGATGTACTTCTTGAGCTCCTGCTTGATCTTCCCACGGACGATCTGGCGGAACCGGGCGTTATCACGATCGATTTTTTGTACCACGCACGCACCCCAGTTCGACGGCGAGTCGCGAAGCGGGCGTCCGCTGCCGACCCTCGGGTCGGCAGCCCCTGGCCTCCCTGCCCGCTTCTTCTAGTCCTAAGGGGTTGGCGAGCCGCTCGATGTGGTGCCGGTCGCTGGCCGCGGCCGGCACGCGAGTCGGCCACGTGTCAGGCCGTCTTCTTCACGTCCCCACGAGCAAAAATGCTGGCCACGTAGTTGAGCACGTCGGTGGCGCACACCTCGCAGTAGCCGTAGTTCCGGATGAGCCGCCCCTTCACGACGTCGATCTTCTCCTGCGTCGCCTGGTCGATCGCGCTGGTGACCAGGGTGGTGAGCTTGATCGTGTCCTTCTGGTCCTCGAACAGCTTCAGCTCGAGCGCCTTGAGCAGCCGTTCGTTGGCGCGGTAATCGAACTTCTTGCCGTCGATGGCCAGCGCCCCGATGTAGTTCATGATCTCGCGGCGGAAGTCGTCCTTCCGGCTCTCGGGGATGTCGATCTTCTCCTCGATGGAGCGCATCAGCCGCTCGTCCGGCTCCTCGTCCTGGCCGGTGTACTTGTTGCGGACCTTCTCCCGCTGGGTGTAGGCCTTGATGTTGTCGACGTAGTTCCCGCACAGCCGCGAGATCGCGGCCTCGTCGGCGGCGATGGCGCGCTGCACTTCGTTCTTGACGATGTCCTCGTACTCGCGCCGCACGTCGTCCAGGAGCTCGCGGAACC
>JBGPMX010000551.1:0-4083 GCA_041487215.1 Planctomycetia bacterium
GTTGTGGGCGTTCTCGAGAATGTTCCGGAACACCTGGGAGATGGAATGGGCATCGACCTCGGAGTGGCGGTCGACGCCGTGGCTCTCCTGCAACAGCCGGGCGTCGCGGTTCTTGCGGGCGAGTTCCAGGTGCGCCCAGGTCTCCTCGAGCAGGCGCCCGAGGTCGCACGGTTCGCGTTTGAGCCGGATCGGCGCGGCATAGCCGCGGACCTCCTCGTAGAGGTGGTGCAGGTGGTCCTGCGCCTTCTGGATGTCCGTGACCAGCTCGATGGCCTGCGGGCGGTCGCTCACCTCGAGTGCAAGCATCTCCAGGCAGGCCTGGCTGCGCTGGAGCGCGTTGCGGCTCTCGTGGGCCAAACCGGCCATCATCTGGCCGATGGCCGCGAGCCGTTCCGACTGCAGGCCGCGCTCCTGGGCGTCCTTGAGCTTGGTGATGTCCTGCCCGACGCCGAGCACGGCCGGCGCGCCCTCGAAGTCTTCGAGCAGCCGGGCGTTCCAGACTATCCAGCGGCTCGATCCGTCTCGGCAGCGGATCGGGTTCTCGAAGCCCTGCGACGGGGCGCCGCCGGAGAAGATGCGCGCGATCTCCTGTGCGACCAGCTCTTGGTAGGGCACAGACAGGAAGAGCGTGGAGTAGTCCTCGCCGAGCACGCCGGAGCGATCGTAGCCGGTGAGCTCCTCCGCGAAGGGACTGAAGTAGGCGATCGTGTGGTCGCGGCGCAGGATGACGATCATGCACGCGGCGGCCTCGACGAGCGTGCGGAACCGCGCCTCGCTCTCGCGCAGGGCGATCTCCGCGCGGCGGCGTTCCGTGACGTCGGTCATGGTCGCCAGGTCGCCGATGAACTCGCCTTTTTCGCTAACGATCGGGCTCGCATTGCACTGCACCCAGACGGGCGACCCGTCCCTGCGGCGCAAGCGTATCTCGCCCTGCTCGTGCCGGCCCTGCCTGCGTTCGCGCAGCCGGCGCTCGGCCCTCGCCCGGTCCTCGGGGAACGTGAGCGCGAGCGCGTCATGGCCGAGCAGTTCCTGGGCGGTGTACCCGAGCATCTCGCTGAGCACGCGGTTTACGTAGCTGATGCGGTTCTCGGCATCGACGGTCCAGATTCCCTCGTTCGCCGTCTCGACGAGCCTCCGGTAGCGTGCCTCGCTCTCGCGCAGCGCTTCCTCGGCACGCGCCTTCTCGGCGGCGAGCCGGCAGTGCTCGGCGATGCGCGCCAGCGTGGAGCGGAGCGCGTCGGCGTTGATCGGCTTGAGGATGTAGTCGGCCGCGCCGTGCCGGATGGCGGCGACGGCGCCGGCCAGATCGCCGTGGGCCGTGATCACGATGATCGCGACATCCGGTGCCAGGCTGCGGAGCCGCGGCAGCAGCTCTTCGGCGCTCGAGTCCGGCAGCCGGCGGTCGAGCAGGATGGCGAAAAAGAGCGGCCAGTTGTCGCGCGCGAGCGCCGCGCGCGCGGTCCCCGCCGTCTCGACCTGGTAGCCGTCGAGCGCGAGGATGTCGCAGAGGTTGGCGCACGTGTCCGGATCATCCTCGATCACGAGCACGCCGGTGGGGGCGAGCGCAGGCATGTCTCTATCCCGCCTCCCCCGCCGGTTCCGCCGCGCGGTGGTTGCGGGCGAGCCGCGCGATGGTCTCCAGCAGGCTCGCCACGTCGAAGGGCTTGTAGCACACCGCGTCGGCGCCCTCGCACACGAGACGCTGGATGGCGGCGTCGGTCTCGCTGCGAAAACCGGTGATGAGCACGGTACGCGCGTCCGGCTTGAGCTGGCGCACCACTTCGAACACCTTGCCGCCGTCCGTCGTCGAAGACAGCTTCATGTCGATGAGCACCACTCGGAAGTCGCGCCCGCGCAGGCGCTCCGCGGCCTCGGCGTCGTCGTGTGCGATGCACACGCGGTAGCCCCGCTCGCGCAGCACGTCCCAAAGGTTCTCGCACAGCGCGTGGTCATCGTCGATCACCATCACCAGCGGTTGATCGAGTGCCTGGTCCACCAGGCCAAGCAGGCGTGAGAAATCGACCGGCTTGGGAAGGACCTCCACGGCGCCGGCCGACAGGGCGGCGTCCCGCGTCGCCGAGCTCGCGTAGGCCGTGACGATCACCGCGACCGTGCCGGCGCGCACCCGCTTGATCTCGCGGTAGAGCGTCAGGCCGTCCATGCCCGGCATCTTCAGGTCAAGCAGCGCCACGTCGTACGACTTCCGGCGCGCCAGCGCCAGCGCGTCCAGGCCGTCGTGCGCGGTGTCGACGTCGTAGCCGCGGTCCGTCAGGATGTCGGATAGGTTGATGCAGGTGTCCGGGTCGTCGTCGACGACGAGGATCGATGGTCGCGAAGACGAAGAATGCTTCATCCCTTTTCTCCTCACAACACCGCCGCGGGGAGCCGCACCGTGAAGGTCGTCCCCTTCCCCGGCTGACTCCGAACTCGCAGCTGTCCCTGGTTCTTCTCGAGGATCGACCGGGTGATCGCCAGCCCCAGGCCCAGGCCGCGCGCCTTGGTCGTGTAGAGCGGCTCCATGATCCGGCTCAGCTGATCGGGCGCTATCCCCACTCCCGTGTCCGCCACATCGACCTCGATCGCGTGATCGCCCGCGTGGCCGCTGATCACGAGGTTGCCCCCCTCGGGCATCGCGTCCCGAGCGTTACGCACCAAATTCCCCAGGGCAATCAGCATCTGGTCCGCGTCCGCCAGCACCGGCGGCAGCCCGTCCGGGCAGTCCACCGTCACCTCGATTTCCGGCGGCAGCGGGTTGCGCTCCAGCGATTCCCGCACGAGTTGCTCCACCGCCAACGGCACCAGGTGCGGCACGGGCATCTTCACGAAATTGTTCAGCGTGGTGATCACCGCGTCGGCGCGGGTAATGTGCTGCTCAATGCGCTGGAGGTGCTCGCGGGTCTTCTCGGGAGTGGGGCTGCGCGCGTTGAGCAGGTAGTAGATCGATGTCTTCACGACGTTAAGCGGGTTGCGCAGCTCGTGCGCCACCCCCCCCGCGACCTGCCCAATGGCGGCCAGCCGCTCGTTGCGTTGCTGACGCGCCATGAACTCCGTCTGGTAGGCGTCCTGGATCGTGGCCAGGTCCAGGTCGAGCAGCTTGTTGAGCGCACGCACCGCGGCGCGCAGCTCCCCCAATTCTCCCGTCCACGACTCCTGCATGCCCCGGATCAGCCCGGTGCGCAGCCGCGAGAGGGCCATGACCGTGTAAACCTGGTCGAGGCCGACCTCGACGTGCTTCCTGCCGACCCGCCAGCGGTACTCGACGTAGTCGGCATCGTAGCGTCCCGACATGAGTTGATCGATCCAGCCGAGCAGGCTCCCCTTGAGCCGCTCGATCTGCTCGGCTCCGCCCGTGATGACCCGGCTGGCCTCCGGGTGCGCCTGGATCTCGGCGTAGAAATCGTCGATGAGTGCGCCGAAGTGCGGGCGGAGCAGCGGGGCCGCACACCGTATCCGTTCCGCATCGGCGTCGCTCCACCCAACGTACGCCTGCATGTCCTGGTAGCGGCGGTACAGTTCGTCCCGCTCCATTCGATCGCTCTCCCGCCTCCCAAAACAAAAGCCCACAGCCCGTGGCGAAGCACGGCTCTGTGGGCTTGGCATGACCCAGAAACCGGGTCGGCCGTCTCGAGCCGCCCGAGGAACTACCATCATACCGGTGTTGGGCGGGATTTGAAGGGGCTACCGCTCCGTTGGTACATTGGCCATGCCGCGTACGCACGCTTCAGCGTGATGAGCCTTAACGGGGCACGCTACGCTGCGGGACTCGGGTTGACACGCACGGGGGACGCGAGTAGGATCCCAGCCGTTCTGCTCAAGACTGGCAGAGCGATTCGGTCGCGACGCCCCTTTGTGGACCTGCCGCAACGGGGTTTTTTTATGCCTCCCACGTCTCATGTCCGGGCGTAGCGGGGCGGCACCACGGAGACCCCCTGGTCTTCGCGCCGTGTTGCCCCCGTCGAGGCCGCACCCCACCGAATAGTCCCCGAGACCGGGACCAGCCGCGCGGCACGGCCGCGCGGTGAATTTGGTCCTTGCGTGGAGTTTCGCCATGGCGGCCCCCTGCTCCCTGCTGCTGGTCGACGA
>JBGPMX010000552.1:0-4076 GCA_041487215.1 Planctomycetia bacterium
CTGGGCGTCCCCGTGTACCAGCTGCTGGGCGGCCGATGCCGTGACCGGGTGCGGGTGTACCTGGGCGTCGGGTCGGTCGACCAGGCGAAGCGTGCGGTCGAGGAACGCGGCTTCACCGCGGTGAAGACGTCGCCGCAGCCGCCCGGCAGCGACACGATGCCCTGGGGCAAGGTGCTGCGCGAGGCCGGCCGCAAGATGGAAGACCTGCGCAAGGCGCTGGGGGATGAGATCGACATTGCGCTCGACCCGCACGCGAAGATCTTCGAGCCCGCGCGGGCGCTCGAGCTCTCCGAGGTGGTGCGCCCGTACCGGCCGATGTTCTTCGAGGAGCCGATCCGCCCGGAAAACGTCGAGGCACTGGCGCGGCTGCACCAGAAGATGGCCGTGCCACTCGCCACCGGGGAAGAGCTCTACACCAAGTACCAGTTCCGCGACGTTGTCGCCGCCGCGGCGGCCGATATCCTGCAGCCGGACCTCTGCATCGTGGGCGGGCTCCTGGAGGCCAAGAAGATTGCGGCCCTGGCCGAGGCGAACTTCGTGACCATCGCGCCGCACAACCCGCTCGGGCCGGTCGCCACCGCCGTCGCGGTCCAGTTCGCGGCTTCCACGCCGAACTTCATCATTCTGGAGTACAGCGAGCCGTCCGCCGGGCCGCTCCGCGACATGGTGCTCGAGCCGCTCCGGCTGCGCGAAGGCTACCTCGAGATCCCCGAAGCGCCCGGGCTGGGCATCGAGCTCAACGAGCGCGCGATCGCCGAGTACCCGGCCAAGCCGTGGCGCCGCGCGCCGGTCTTCGAGCGCGACGGCAACATCGGCTGGATCTGAGAATCCCCCGTTGCGATCAGAACCCGACGTCGTCGGACCTCAGTCGACTGCCAACAGCGCGCCACGTGTCCGCGTCGATTGCGTCTGAGACCCAACGCACGTGCCCGTCGGCAAGCAGCAGGTTCACTCCACCACGGTGGCGGCTGCTCGCGGTGATGGGACTGTAGAGGTCGCCCACGTTTCCCGCCCAACAGCTCGCCTTCCCGGGTGTAAACAAATGGGTGTACGGCAAATCGCTGCACCAGGGAGCACCGGATGTGTGCACTGCCGAAAAGCCCGTGATAGCGACGTTCTCACACTGGTCGATGATCTGCTGCTGCACGGCGGGTGTTACAAAGATCACGTAGGTAAGCCCAACGGACGGAACGCGCTGATGGCTGATGTCTCCCGGGGCCATCTCACCGCCATGGACCATCTCGCTCATCGCGGCGGTATGGCTCAGGCCGCCGAGAACATCCGCTGGCCTCATACCCGTCATGGTAGCGAACAAGCCATCCGCGGACGACTCCGGCGTCACCACAATTCGCGCGCTAAAGCCCCCTGGGTAGAGACCAGAGCCACCGCACGCCTTGTAGCTGCTTACACCCCACGCGTTTCCCCTGGGTGCGGCGTCAGATGGGCACAAGAAGATGCCGGGAGAGACACATGTTAGAGTGCTGTTGGCGTGATCCTGAAAAGACAGGGAAAGGTTAATGGCGTTGTACAATGTTTCTTCCCCGACATGTGGAAGAAGCATCACGCTGGGATTCCAGGCCGGCGCAGCCCCACCACTCATCGCACCCCCATAAACTCGGATTGGGGGAAAAACGCCCCCTTCGACCTGGTAGGAATGGAGGGCAATGCCGAGCTGCCGCAGCTTATTAGTACACGAAACTCGATGTGCACTCTCTCGCGCAAGCTGAATTGCTGGGAGAGTGATCGCCGCGACGAGTACGATTACGGCGAGAACGACGACTAATTCCACGAGCGTGATCGCTCGCCCGCGGCATCGTGTTCTGCGACGAGTACCGCTGTTATGCCACGGCCCGCATCCTGCCCCGTGGCGGCTCGAACACCAAATCATATGCCAGCGTTCCAAAGGTTGCTTCCTGCCCAAGTCCAGCTGGCATTGGTGTACGGTGGGGCGCCTCCACAGCTGTGATACATACCGGTAATCGAGGTGACGATCACGCTTTGCGATCCCTCCATGTTGGTGATATCTCCGCCCCATTGTGGGCTGGCGCCCTGGAACGTCCCAACGGCGGTGCCGCCGCCTGGGTGGTCAACCGTGAAATTGGTCTGGCTTACCATCCCGACCGTGTAGCGATATTCCGCGAGTACACAGGTGTTTCCACCTACGTGGTCTCCGTTGCACCAGGTGGTGGTCACCGCGGTGGCGGCGACCTCATCCCCCCCAACCAAGGCGCCGAAGATAAACAGAGCGACAACAGCCGTGGCGACAAGATTCCGCATTTCTGAGACCTCCTTGCGAATAAGGTTATCCGGAACTTACGTGCCCGGTGTGCCAAAACGGAAAAACTTCCCGTGTCTCTTCTCGTGCACCACCGCCGTGGGCAGAGGTCCGCGGGATCTTGGGGCATGCAACGCGGGTGCCGGGCTCGAGTGCGCTGCGTTTTCTTGCCGATTCGGAGCTGGAAGCGCAAGGGGCTCTAAGACTTCCTTCCTTCCTTCCTTCCTTGGGTTGAAAGGAGGTCGAAGCGAGCGCGGACGGAGGAAAGAGTATGCCTCGAGCGGACAGATGCTTTCGCCTGCTCCGGCAGGAGCGGCCGGTTAGCTGCCCGGTGTGGTGGGGGGCGGTTTGGGGCCGCCCGGCCGCGGCCCGGGGTTCTGCGGGCGTGCCGGCCCGGGCGGGCGTGCCGGCCCGGGCGGGCGTGGCGGCGTCGCGGCGCGTGGCGGGGGTTGCGGCCGCCGGTCCGGCACGGGGGGACGCGGCATCGGCGGCGGTCGCGGCGTACGCGGCGGCGGGCCGGGCTTACGCGCCCCGGCGGGCCGCTCGCCGCTCGCCGCCTCCGGCTTCTTGCCCACCACGTACATCGCCGTGCCCAGGGCCTGCGTCGTCTCCTCAACGGCACGCGTGGCGCCGGTCACCCATGCCGTGATCATGACCAGAACCGGCAACGCTGCCACGTAAGCCAGGTACGGCGGTCCGCCCAGGAACCACTCGGGCACCAACAGATAACCCAGCGCCACCAGAACGACCATCGCGGCCAGCGAGTGCCAGAAGTAATCCTGCCGATCCGGTTCGAGAAACCCGTCCAGGAACATGCAGAGCGCCGCGAAGGCCAGGGCGAGCACGAGTGCGGCGTAGGTGTTTCGATCTCGCAAGAACGGCGTACGGCGTGCCGCGTCGAATTCGGCCTGCGTGATGCGGTGGTCGTGGTTCGCGTCCGCGCGTTCGAGCGCCGCGCCGTACTTGGCCCGTATCTCGGGCGTGACCTCGTTGTCGGTGATCACGTGGTTGTGATCCCGGTCGAGTTCCAGGAACAGGCGTTCCGGAAACCGCTCGTTCGGGTCGCCGCCGGCCACCGGAGTCTCCGGGGTCTCGGCCGGGGGGGCCTGGGCGAGGGCGGAGGTGCTTGGCAGAGCCAGGAAGGACCAGGCGACGAGCCAGACGAGCGCCAGCGATCGCATCGACATGGTTTTCCGCGTGGTTGTAGAATGGCCTGGTCGCCAAGTCATCTTACGGGTGGCTGGGCGGGTCCACAAGCGTCGTCGCACCCGCGATGCCCGGGCGCGCCGACCCTTGTCATCCAAAATCGGTGCGGGAGAGCCGTTGGAACTCGAAGCATACGCCGAAGCCGCTGAAGCGGCCGCTCGACGCGCGGGTGCGATCCTGCTCGAGATGGCCGGCTGCCGCAGCGTGCGCGAGAAGGGGCGCGGCGACCTGGTGACGTCCGCCGACATCGCGGCCCAGGAGGCGATCCGCAACGCGCTGCTCGGGCGCTTCCCCGGCCACACGCTGCTTGGCGAGGAGTCGGCGGAGGCGCCGGACCCGGTGGCCGAGTTCCGCTGGATCGTCGATCCGCTGGACGGCACGACGAACTACGTGCACGGGCTCGAGTTCTTCGCCGTGTCGATCGGTTTGGAGGTGCGCGGCGAGCTGGCGGTGGGAATCATTTATGATCCGTCGGCCGATCGCTGCTTCCGCGCGGTACGCGGCGGCGGCGCGTTTCTGGATCGGCGGCGCATCGCGGTCAGTGGGGTGCCCGATCTGCGGGGCTCGTTGCTCGTCACCGGCTTTGCGGCGGACC
>JBGPMX010000553.1:0-4049 GCA_041487215.1 Planctomycetia bacterium
AGGCGGTGCAGAACGGCCAGTTTCGCCGCGACCTCTACTTCCGGCTCGAGGTGGTCGAGGTCGTCGTGCCGCCGCTGCGCGACCGCAAGGAGGACATCCCGCTCTTGGCCGCGCACTTCCTGGGCCGACTGGCGCACGAGGTCGGCCGCCGCGTGCGCGGCTTCGCCGACGACGCCATGAAAAAGCTGATCCGCTACGACTGGCCGGGAAACGTGCGCGAGCTGCACAACGTGATCGAGCGCGCCGTGATTTTCGGATCGGGCGAGGAGATCCGAGCGAGTGACATCGAGCTGTCATCGCTGGGAGCGACGGGGGCGGCGGGCGGCGAGTACCGCCCGATGACGCTCGACGAGCTCGAGCGCGAGCACATCCGCGCCACGCTCGCTTTCACCGACTGGAACAAGAGCCAGGCCTCGACCATCCTCGGCATCGAACGCTCCACGCTCGACCGCAAGATCCTGCGCTACGAGATCACGCGCTGACCCACCCGCACCAGCGCTCGCCACCGGGCGCGCCCGCTCGGCCATCCTGAGCGCAGCGAGATACGAGCGGAGCGAAGGATCTGGGTCCGAGTCAGACCGATCACATCGCCCAAGCCTCAGGATGACAACGCCAGCGAAGGACGGCAGCGGACTACGGTGGCGCGCCGGCTCTCAGAAGACTTCGGAAGTCTCGGTATCCACCCGGGCGCGCCGGCTCTGTCATCCTGAGCAAAGCGAGGCACGAGCGCAGCGAAGGATCTCCCGCACGCTCAACGCTTGGCGACCGGTACGTAGGGGCGCTCGGCCGCGCCGATGTACTCGGCGAGCGGCCGGATCAGCCGGTTGTTCGCCTGCTGCTCCATGATGTGCGCCGTCCAGCCCGCCATGCGGCTGGCGGCGAAGATGCACGTGAAGAGGTCCGCGGGGATGCCCAGGCAGAGCTGCACCGTCGCCGAGTAAAAATCGACGTTCACGCTGATCTGCTTCTCCTCCTTGACGATCCGCTCCATCTCCACCGACATGTCGTACCACTTGGCGTTGCCCGTGCGCTTCGCGAGCATTTGCGCCCACTCCTTGAGGTGGATCGCGCGCGGGTCCTCCACCTTGTAGACGCGGTGCCCGAAGCCCATGATCTTGCCGCCCCGCGCCAGCGTCCCCTTCACGTACGGCTCGACCCCCGACACGTCCCCGATCTCGGCCAGCGTCTCGAGCACCCGCTGGTTGGCGCCGCCGTGCAGCGGGCCCTTGAGCCCGGCGATCGCCCCGGTCACCGCCGAGTGCATATCCGCGAGGGTCGAGGCGATGACGCGCCCGGCGAACGTGCTCGCGTTCAGGCTGTGATCGGCGTGCAAAATGAGGATGAGATCGACGCAGCGCGCCTCCACGTCATTGGGCGCTTCGCCGCGCAGCATCCAGAGGAAGTTGGCGGCGTGCGCCAGGTCGTCACGCGGCGCGACCGGGTCCAGGCCGCGGCGAACCCGGTCGAACGCGGCCAGGATCGTGCTGGTCTCGGCCGTGAGCCGGATGGCCTTGCGCAGGTTCGCCTCGGGCGACATGTCCTCGGCGTCCGCATCGTACAGGGCCAGCAGCGACACCGCGGTGCGCAGCAGCGACATCGGAACTCCGTCACGCGGCGCGGAGCGGAGGAAATCGAGCACCGCGCCGGGGATCGCCCGTTCCGAGCGAAGTTGCCGATCGAGCGCGTCGAGCGCGTCGCGCGACGGCAGCGCGCCGTGCCACAGCAAATAACACACCTCCTCGAAAGTCGACTGGTCGGCGAGCTCGTGGATGTTGTAACCGCGGTAGAGCAGCCGGCCCTGCTGGCCGTCAATGAAGCAGATCTCGCTGTTGGCCGCGACCACGCCCTCCAGCCCCTTGCTGGCGATGCTCGAACCCCGCTCGGTTGCCATCTGCGTCATGGTTCACTCCGAGTTCCAACGGTGGTGTGACAGACCTCGGAGTATAACCGTGACCCATGGCAGATCAAGCGGCGCGGCCGCGGCACGCTGCGGGCCGGAACGGTTGTGCGCAACAGGCAGGCTGGACAAGCCAGCGGGAGCAGGGACGGATCGGTAATCGGTAATCGGTGATCGGTAATCGGTAATCGGTAATCGGTCATCCCACCTCAGCACGGGGGGGCAAGGGGGGTATTCGCGTCACAAAACGAGGACAAAAACCGTATGCATCTTTTCATCCGCCCAGGCCAGGACGCAGCCTGGGACCAAGTCGCCTTGCTCGGTTTGGAGCCTTTTGGTAGAAGCCCGCCCCGAGACCGGTTCACGGTTTCGGCCGATCGCTCTCCTCTCGGGTTCTCCGGAACGACCCGAAGCATTCTGGTACCGACGAGATCCCGATCTAGATCCCGATGACCAATTTCTACCGGGCGTTGCGCTTCGCGTGGCCTTACCGCTTCCGGTTCGCGCTCTCCGTCGGCTCGGCCCTGCTCGTCGCCGCCTTCTGGGGCGGCAACCTCAGCGCCGTCTACCCGATTCTGAAGGTCTTCTTTCTGGGCCAGAACCTCCAGCAATGGATCGGTGGCGTCGTCGCCGACCAGCACGAGGAGGTGGGAGACACTTGGAACAAGGTCGCCGAACTGCACACGCAGCAGGCGGACGACGCGCGTTCCGGCCGAGCCCCGGATGCGTCCGCCGCCTCGCGGCTCAAAGTGCTTGAAATCAGGTTGTCACGCGCCGAATGGAAGCTGGGTTGGTACGAGAGCGTGCAGACGGCGATCGAGCGCCACTTGCCCCGAGACCGCGCGAAGACCCTCACGCTTGTGCTCGTCGCGCTGATCGCCGGACTGGCGCTCAAAGGCATCTTCAGTTACATCAACGAGTGGCTGGTGGGCAGCGTGACCCAGCTGAGCATGTTCGACCTCAAGAACCGGCTGTACCGGCACATCATCCGGATGGACCTGACCACGTTCTCGCAGCAGGGCTCGAGCGAGCTCATGGCGCGGTTCACCAACGACATGGAGACGCTGGCGGCCGGCTTCGAGACGCTGATCGGCAAGGTCGTCCGCGAGCCGCTCAAGGCGCTGGCGTGCATCGCGCTGGCCAGCTGGCTCAACTGGCGGCTCACGCTGGTCGTGCTGGCACTGGTACCGCTCGCGGTGCTCATCATGTCGACGATCGGCCGCTACATGAAGCGGGCGACGCGGCGCTGCCTCGAGAGCATGTCCTCGATCTACCGCATCCTTCAGGAGAGCTTCCAGGGGATCAAGATCGTCAAGGCGTTCACCATGGAGCCGTACGAGCGGCGGCGGTTCTACCTCGAGACCAAGAACTACTACCGCAAGTCCATGCGCATCGTGCAGCTCGAGGCGCTGACCAGCCCGGCGATGGAGATGATCGGGGTGGGCGCGATCTCGCTGGCGGTCATGATCGGTGCCTTCCTTGTGATCGGCCACACGGACCGGATCCTCGGCATCCGAATGGCCAGCGCCCCCATGGAAGCGGACGTGCTGGCGCTGCTTTACACGTTCCTCGCGGGGGTTAGCGACCCGGTGCGGAAGCTCTCGAACGTGTACGGCCGCGTGCAGCGCGCGGGCGCCGCGGCGGACCGCATCTTCGCGTTCCTGGACCGCGACCCCGGCAGCATCGATCGGCCCGGCGCCACGCGGCTCGCCCGACACCACCGCTCGATCGAGCTGGAACGCGTCTCGTTCCACTACCCGGGCACACCCCCCGTGCTGCGCGACGTGAACCTCGAGATTCGCTTCGGCGAGACGATCGCCCTGGTCGGGCCGAACGGCTGCGGCAAGACGACCCTGGCCAGCCTGGTTCCCCGCTTCTACGACGCCCAGGCGGGGCGGGTGCTCATCGACGGCCAGGACGTTCGCGCGGTGCAGTGCCGCAGCCTGCGGCAGCAGATCGGCATCGTCACGCAGGAGACCGTGCTCTTCAACGACACGATCTTGAACAACATTTCGTACGGCAATCGGCACGTGCGGCGCTCCGAGGTCGAGGCGGCGGCGAAGAAGGCGTTCGCACACCGCTTCATCGAAGAGCTCCCCGAGGGCTACGACAGCAACGTGGGGGAACGCGCGGTCAAGCTGTCGGGCGGCCA
>JBGPMX010000554.1:0-4048 GCA_041487215.1 Planctomycetia bacterium
CGTCCTCAAAGGACACGTCGGCGTTCTGCAGGGCGCCGCGGTGGCGCGCGGAGCGGTAGGCATCCAGAATGGCTTCCCCGTAGATCTCGTCCATCGCTGCGCTCGCTCAGGTGCAGAACTAGACGCGGGCCGGCGCGGCGCTGCCGCGGCGGAACAGCTGCTGCGCGGCCGCGATTGCATTCAGCAACCGGTCCACTTCATCCATCGTGCTGTAGAGATAGAAGCTGGCACGCGCGCTGGCGGCAATGCCCAGTCGGTCGTGCAGGGGTTGGGCGCAGTGGTGGCCGGCGCGAATCGCAATGCCACGCCCATCGAGCACCTGCGCCACGTCGTGCGGATGCACGTCGTCCACGGTGAAACTCACGAGGGCCGAGCGCTGCGGCGGGGGCGGCCCCAGGACGCAAACCCCCTCGTGCGCGGAGAGCCGGCGGTGCGCGTAGCCAACGATCTCCGCGTCGTGGCGCTCGATGGCCTCCATGCCCACCTCGCTCAGGAACGCGACGGCGGCGCCAAGACCGATCGCGGACGCGATCGGCGGAGTGCCCGCCTCGAACTTCCACGGCAGCTCGTTCCAATCGGCGCTCGTGCGCCGCACGCTCCGTACCATCTCTCCGCCGGTCAGGAACGGCGGCATCGCCTCGAGCAACTCCTCTCGGCCGTAGAGCACACCGATGCCGTCCGGCCCGCACATCTTGTGTCCGGAGAACGCGAGGAAATCGCAATCCCAGGCCGTGACATCTGTAGCGCGGTGCGGCACGCTTTGAGCCGCATCCACCAGCACGCGGGCGCCGGCCGCGTGCGCCATGGCGCAGATCTCGCGGATCGGGTTCACCGTCCCGAGCACGTTCGAGACGGCGGTCACGGCGACCAGGCGGGTACTGGGCCGCAGCAGATCGCCCAGCGCGCTCAGGTCCAGCCGGCCGTCCTCGGTGCACGGTGCGAACCGCAGGATCGCGCCGCTCTCGGCCGCGAGACGCTGCCAGGGGAGCAGGTTCGCGTGGTGCTCCATCTCGGTCACGACGATCTCGCTCGCCGGCGACACGGTCTGCCGGCCCCAGGTCCAGGCGACCAGGTTGATGCTCTCCGTCGTGCCCCGCGTGAAAATCACCTGCCGCGCGGACGGGGCTGCGATGAAATCGGCGACCCGCTGCCTGGCCTGCTCGTACGCCTCGGTGGCCTCTTCGGCAAGGCGGTGCACACCGCGGTGCACATTGGCCGTGTGCCAGCGGTACTGCTCGCTGACCGCTTCGATCACACACGCCGGTTTGAGCGCCGTCGCGGCACTGTCCAGATAGACGAGCGGCACCCCGGGGTACAGCTCGCGACCCAGAATCGGGAATTGCTCACGCCAGCTCTTCATATCGTTGAATCCAATTTATGTCGGCCGCACCCACGCGCGCCCGCCGTCGCAGCCGATCCGGATCGGTCACGCACTGGCGCGATGAGAACAGCCGCAGCTCGCGTCATGCCCGTGCGCCGCGATGACGTGCGGCACACCGAACCGGTCGGCGAGCCGATCGGCGATGGCGAGGTAGTGCTCGTGCGCACCCGCCTCGGTGTCGTCCCGTTCCACCTTCTCGAACGACGCCAGCAGGCCGCGCTCGGCCTCGCCCTCGAGCAGGTGGTTGGCCATCGGGAACAGGCACAGATCCTCTTTGGCGATGTGCGCCCGCAGCAGGTTGATGTAGCCGCAGGCGTGGTCCGCGAAGGAACGCAACGCCTCGCGATCGCCTCGTGATGCGGCGTCGGTCACGCGCGCCATCGCGGCGATGTGCTCACGCCCGGACTCGTGTTCCGCCAACATGACGCCGGTCGGCCCGTGTTCGCGAACCAGTCCCGCCGCCTCCAGCGTCGGGAAAAGGTGGCGCTCCTCTTTGCGGTGATGGCAGCCGTCGGCGAAGACGCGGAAGAAGTCGATGGCTTCTTGGGCCGAAGCCGCGTCAAGCCGCCCCTCGGCGAGCGCCCGCTCGTTGATTTTCTCGAGACAAGCCAGCACCTGCTCGATAACGCGATGCTCGCTCGTGAGCACATCGGTGGCATGCATGTCAGAACCTCCTCGCCGGATGGGTGAACGACCGTGTCAAGCTCCATTGGCTCATTGCAACGGATGTACCATGGTGCCTGGCCGGCGCCGTTCCGCCGTATTCCGAGCAGCCGACGCGATCAGACACGCAGCGTGTGCGGAGTTGAGGGGTGTGGAAGCGCGCGAAATGGGTCTGGACTGTGCGGAACCGTTCGAGCGGCTGTGCTAATCGGCGCGCGCGCGCGCGTAGGCGGATCGTTTTCGGCCGAAGGGTGCACGCCGTTTGGCTTTCGGCGGCGGTGCGACTCCGGGTCCCGATCCGTCAGCATCCGCAGGCCATTCAGGACGACGAGCAGCGTGCTGCCTTCGTGCCCGATCACGCCGATCCAGAGGGGGAGCCCCAGCGGGGCGCAGAAGATCAGGACGGCGATCATTCCCAGCGCGAGTGCCAGGTTCTGGAGGATGCGGCGGCGCGCCCGGCGGCCGAGCCAGACGGCAAACGGCAAGGCCGTGAGATCGTCGCGCATCAGCACGACATCGGCCACCTCGAGCGCCACGTCGGTGCCGGCGCCGCCCATGGCGATCCCCACGCTCGCCGTGCTCAGGGCCGGGGCGTCGTTGATGCCGTCGCCGACCATGGCCACGCGGTGGCCGCCGGCCATGAGCCGGTGGAGCTCGACCACTTTCTGCTCGGGCAGCAGCCCCGCATGCACCTCGTCAGCGCCCACACGCTCGGCGACCGCTCGTGCCACCCGCTCGTGATCCCCCGTCAGGATCAGCAGCCGGCGGATCCCGAGTTGCCTCAGCTTCGCGAGCGCCGCAGCGGCCTCGGGCCGCGGTTGGTCGGCCAGGCCGATCACGCCGGCGGCCTCACCGGAGACGACGATGAGCGCCGTGTCCCCGCTGTCGCGGCATGCCCGCGCAGCGTCGCGGGCGCCTGGGGGCACGGGCACGCCGTGCGTCTCGAAGAGGGCCTCGCGGCCGACGCCGACCCACCGGCCCTCCACGCGTGCGTGCACTCCGAGCCCCGTGTGCGTGTCGAAGTCCTCCGCGTCGGGAACGTCGATGGCACGGCGCCGCGCGTCCTCGAGAACGGCCTCAGCCAGGTGGTGCTCGCTGCGTCGCTCGACCGCGGCGGCCAGACGCAACGCCTGGTCGGGGCTCGCCCCCATGGCCCAGACCCGGCTCACGCCCGGCCTACCGAGCGTGATGGTCCCGGTCTTGTCGAACGCCATGGTTTCGGCGCTGCCCAGCACCTCGAGCGGGTAGCCCCCCTTGATCAGAACGCCGTGGCGTGCGGCGCGGGCGATCGCCGACAGCACCACGGCCGGGGACGCGACCACGACCGCACAGGGAGACGCCACGACCAGCAGGACCATGGCGTGGTAGAACGCGTTGGCTGCGTTCTCCGGCTCGAAGAACCAGGAGACCGCAAACACCAGCGTTGAGGCGACCAGGACCGTCAGCACGTACGGCTGCTGCCACGACTCGACCAGCTTCTGGCTCGGCGCCTTCTCGGCCTGCGCCTCCTGGACGAGCCGCACGATGCGCTCGAGCGTGGTGTCGGCAACCGCCCGTTCCATGCGCACCAAGACGCTCCCCCGCCCGTTGATGGTTCCAGCGAAAACCCAGGACCCGACGCCCTTCTGCACGGGCGTGCTCTCACCGGTGATGGTTGCTTCATCGGCCCAGGTCTCTCCTTCGATCACCTGCCCGTCCACCGGATAACGCTCGCCGGGACGGACCCGCACGACGTCGCCGATCCCGAGTGTCTCGACAGGAACGCACTCCTCGCGGCCGTCCCGCACGCGCATCGTCTCGCGCGGCCGCAGCTTGATGAGAGCCCGGATGGAACTCCGGGTGCGGTACAGCGCGTACGCTTCGAGTGTCCCGCTGAACGCGAAAAGGAACAGGAGCACCGCCCCTTCGGGCAGGTCCCCGATGACCGCCGTCCCCGCGGCAGCCAGGACCATGAGCAGCTCGACCCCGACGCGGCGCTCGGCCAGTTTGCGCAGCGCGAGCCCC
>JBGPMX010000555.1:0-4044 GCA_041487215.1 Planctomycetia bacterium
ACTGGGTGCCGCCGGGCCGCACGCCGCATGCTGCGAGCCGGTCGCGGAAGCGCGCCGCCGCGCTGTGCAAGGCGGCGCGTGCCGGCGCGTCGGCGGCCACACGGGCGATCGCGTCGCGCCACCAGAAGCCCAGCGCGGGGGGCAGCGCGGTCGAGAACATGAACTGGCGGCAGCGGTTGATAAGCAGCTCGCGCAGCAACTCCGAGCCGCAGACGTACGCGCCGAAGACTGCCAGCGCCTTCCCACCGGTGTGCACGCTCGCCGTGATCCGGCCGCGCAGCCCCAGCGCATCGACCAGCCCCGACCCTTGCTCCCCATAACACCCGGTCGCGTGCGCCTCGTCGATGATCAGGTGCGCGTCGTAGCGCTCGGCCAGCTCGGCGATGGCCTCGAGCGGCGCGATATCGCCGTCCATCCCGAACAGGGACTCGGTGACGATGAAGAGCTGACGGGACGGGGTACGGTTCGCGGCCGCCGCGCGCAGCCCGACTTCCAGGTGGTTGAGGTCGGCGTGCTGGTAGAGGAACCGCTCGGCGCGCGCCAGCTGCAGCCCGTCGATGATCGATGCGTGGTTCAGGCGATCCGAGGCGACCCAGTCGTCACGCTCGATGATGGTGCTGAGCAGCCCCTCGTTCGCTGCGTACCCCGAGCTCATGACCAGCGCCGCCGGGCAGCCGTGCCAACGCGCCAGCATTGTTTCCACTTCGTCCCAGATCGCGTGGTGGCCGCGGACCAGCCGGGCCGCACCCGCCGAGCGCCGTGCGGCGAGCGGATCGTGGTGCGCGGACGGCGGCTCGGGCGCACGCGTCGCGTAGCCAAGGTAGTCGTTCGAGCAGACATCGATGCCCGAGCCGGCCGCAAGCATGCGGTAGCGCCCGCGGCGGCGCAGCTCGTCGAGCTGCTCCGCCCAGCGCTTGCCGAGGCTCGCGGCCTGATCGATGTGCATCAGCTCCTGCACACCTCCGAAGAGTCCATCGAAGAGTGACGAAGACCTAGGACGGGCGCCGTTTCGCCTGCCCGCGGCCCTCGAGAGGCTCGATGGAGTTGACGTGGATGAGTGCGATGGTGGCGATACCGGCCGGAATGTTCGATCGTTCAAGAATCGCCGGATCTCGTCGCGTCGGATCGCCCGGACTCCTCCTTGCGGCCAGCATAACCGGCCGGAGCGTCGCTTGCTACGCGGTCATGTCGTGAGGGCGCGGCCAGCCCCATGGAACGGAACAGAGCGGCGTCCTGCGAGTCGCTCGGGTTCGGCGCGGTCAGCAGGCGTTCGCCGAAGAAGATCGAGTTGGCGCCGGCAAGAAAGCAGAGAACCTGCAGCTCGCGGCTCATGCGGTCGCGCCCGGCGCTCAGGCGCACGCGCGCACGAGGAAAAGCGATCCGTGTCGTGGCGACCAGGCGAACCAGCTCGATCGGATCGACCGGCGGCGCATGTGCGAGCGGCGTCCCCTCGATCGGCACGAGCGCGTTGAGCGGGATGCTCTCCGGGGGCGGGTCGAAGGCCGCGAGCTCGGCGAGCAGCATGAGCCGGTCGTCTTCGGTCTCGCCCATGCCCATGATGCCGCCGCAGCACAGCGAAATGCCCGCACGCTGCACGGAGCGGATCGTCGCCAGACGCTCGTCGTAGGTCCGCGTCGAGACGATCTTGCCGTAATGATCCCGCGACGTGTCCAGGTTGTGGTTGTACGCGGTGAGCCCCGCTTGTTTGAGACGCGCGGCCTGATCGTCGTTCAGCATCCCCAGCGTCGCACAGGCTTCCAGGCCCAGCGCGCGCACGGCCCGAACCATGGCCAGCACGGAATCGAACGGGGCGCCGTCGCGCGCCGATCGCCAGGCCGCTCCCATGCAGAAGCGCGTCGCACCCATCTCTTTGGCGTGGCCGGCGCGCTGCCGCACCTCGTCGAGCGACAGCATCGGCTCCGGCTTCACCGCCGTCGCGTGCCACGCGCTCTGCGCACAGTAGCCGCAATCCTCGGGACAGCCTCCGGTCTTGATGCTCAAGAGCGCACAGCGCTGGATGTCGTTCGGATCGTGGTGCGCTCGGTGTACCGTTTGAGCTCGGAACAGCAGCTCGGGGAGAGGTAGGTGGTACACCGCCCGCAGCTCGCCCACTGTGCGCAGGGAATCCATGGCCGGAACATATACCCGCATTGCGGCGCCGGATTCAAGCCCGCGGGCGGTTGGGTGGTGCCCTGATTGGGGTGGCACGCCCTGCGCCAAGCCTCCGTTCAGGCGGACTGGTCGAGTATGCGCTGGACACTCGGCGTGAGAACGCGGAAGGGAATGCGAACCGGGCGAGCGGGACGCGGGAAATGGCGACCACGCGCGCTGGGCGCCGGCACTGCGGCACCCCAGACCGAGGCCAGAACCCGTGCGAGAATGCCGGCAAGACGTGTCATGGCCCATTGCTCCTGCTAGCTCCTGGGTCGCCTTGGCTGGGGATATCGTGCGACGGGCACGGGCCCCTCAGCCAGGCGACCCAGGAACGTGCGTTCATGGATGCGCTGGAAAGTTCCTACCATCCGACGAACAGCTGGGTCCGGCGGAAACAGCTGCGAAGCATCGCCCGTGCCCGAATGTGCCGATTTAATTTAAGAGACATTGGACCAAAGGCTTGCGCGAGAAATGGCCGTGCCTATCCGTTCGCCGAATTGCGGTCAGTTTGATGGGAGCTTGCGGTCGAATTGATGGGGGAGTCCGCTCGCCCGCTCGCAAAGCCAGGCGATGTGCGGCTGTCCGAGGGCGATATCTTCCCCGCAATTCGCTGTTGAAGTCGAGCGGGGGGCTGGTAGAATACGCACGAATACGGACCATTCACGTCCCGAGAAGAGGCTGTATCAGCTGTTCTGAAGCAACTCAGGCGCTTCGCTCGGTTTTTGAAACGCAGACGGTCCTGGAAGGCGGCGGCCTCGGCAAGAAGCCCGGCCATCGCTGCTCTCGTGGCGCACGAGCCCGTTGCAACGGTCGCTGACGCGCCGGCGAAGCGAGAACGGACCGAATTTTCGTCCGAGAATGCGGCGGCTTTGCCCGCGCCGGGCTGGGGTGGATTCTCTTCCACGGGGCCTTGGCACAGAGCGGGCGGACATCAAGCTCTTATTTGCTTCATCCCAATCGTCTCGAGGGTGACATGAGTCTCAGCGCTACGAAACGGCAGGATGAGTTGCCGGAGCTGTCGGATCAAGCCATGCGGGATTTGTGCCAGGTGTTCAAGCTCCTGGCGGACGAGACTCGGTTGCGTATCCTGATCTACCTGGGTCGGGAGGGGGAGCTGAACGTGACCGAGCTATGTGAGCGGCTTGAGCAGTCGCAGCCCGCAGTGAGCCATCACCTGGCGTTGATGCGCGTGGCGGGCATCATCGAGCCCCGCCGGGCGGGCAAGCACAATTACTACTCGCTCCGCGAAGAACATTTCCAGGCGCTGCTGCGCACGCTCCTGCCCGACGGGGCAGGCAAGAAGGCGAGCGTGCGGTTCCATGATTTCGTGCTGAGCTACGAGGGGGCCTGAGATCGCCTTGGCATGCTGGGCTGCACGGATTAGCATGCCGCGCGATGAATCGCACATGCGCGATCCGTTCCCGCGTCCGTTTGTCCGTCCTGCGAGCGCTCGCCCTCGTCCTCTTCGGGGCCGGCTGCGGGCGCGAGCGGGCGGGCGGGGACGAGCTGCTCATCGCATCGCCACATCGCGACGAGATCCGTAGCGAGATCGAGCAGGCGTTTCGTGGCTGGTACCAACGCGAGACCGGCCGCGACGCCCGTCCCATCTGGCTCGATCTGGGCGGCGCCTCGAATATCCAGAAGTACATCACCGACCGGCTTCAGCGCGCGCCCAGTGCCGGCATCGATATCCTCTTTGGCGGGGGTACCGACCCCTTCGAGACGCTGAAGCGGCAGGGGAACCTGCTCGCCTACAAACTGCCGGACGATCTGCTGAACGACATTCCTCCGGACCTGCATGGCATGCCGCTCTACGATCCCGACCACACCTGGTATGGGACGGTGCTCAGCACGTTCGGCATCATGTACAACCGCGTGGTGCTGCGGCGG
>JBGPMX010000556.1:0-4038 GCA_041487215.1 Planctomycetia bacterium
CAGCCGATCTGCAGCGCGAGGAATACGGACCCGACCGTTGCGGTCATGTCGCACAGCAGCATGTGCCGCCGCTCCTCGGCCAGGTTGATATCCGGCATGTCAGGTCCGCAGAGCAAGAACCCGGTGGCGACGGACGCCGCCACGTCGTCCGGACGCAGCTCGTCTCCGGCGATCTGCAACCGCACGAACTCGTCGTACGGCACATCGCGGTTCAGCGCCTCGATCACCCAGTCGCGGTAACGCCACGCGTTCGGGCGCAGCTTGTCGTGCTCGAAGCCGTCGCTTTCGGCGAACCGCGCCAGGTCGAGCCAGTGCTGCCCCCAGCGCTCGCCGTAGGCCGGGGACGCGAGCAGCCGGTCGATCAGAGTCTCGTAAGCGTCGCGGGAAGGGTCGGCCAGAAAGGCGTCGATCTCCGCCGGGGTGGGCGGCAACCCGGTGAGGTCGAATGTTACGCGGCGGATCAGCGTGCGGCGGTCGGCGGCGGGCATGGGAGCGAGACCGGAACGCTCGAGCCGGGCGAGGATGAACCGATCGATCGCGTTGCGACACCAGGCCACGCCGCGCACCGGCGGCGGGTCAGGGCGCTCGAGCGGGCGAAACGACCAGTGGGCCCGGTCCGTCGCCCGCACGGGGGGCTCCTGCAGCGCTTCCGGCGGCTCCGCCCTACCGACCGGCACGCTCCCCAGCAAGCTGACAGCAAGGGCAAGAAGGCATGAGCAGCGGCGTCCCTGCGCGATATTCGAGCGACGGACAGTAGCCCGACGCGCCAGTGAGGAAATCAAGCCGCGAGCGCCTTGTTGCTCGCTCGCGCTTCGGGCTAGGGTGCGATGACCGGACACGGTCGAGTGTCCTCCGCATGTCCTGAAGTCAGGGGTTCGTGAGAGCAGCGATCTCGGGCAGCGATCGTCGTGCGGGACCGGGTCAGAAGCTGTCGAGCGCCGACTGCTCGTCCGGATAGACCTGGAACACCTTGTCCAGCCGGGTCGATATTAGCACCTCGTAGATCTTCGGGCGTACCCGGCAGAGTCGCAGCTTGCCGCCCGTGCTGATGACCGCCTTCTGCCAGGTGATCAGGCGGCCGAGCGCCGTGCTGGAGATCGATAGGACGTTGCCGAAATCGAGCACGATGCGCGGCACGCCGCGGACCTCATCGACTTGCCTGTCCAGCTCGGCGATTTCCAGCTCGTGCAGCCGCGGCTGGCCAAACCGGAGAATCACTACGCGCTGGAAGCTCTGGCCGACCACGAACGAGAGCGGCTTCTGGCAACGCGGGCACGGGTCATCGCCGAACGGGGCCGAGCACTCCAGGACGAGGTCATGGCCGCAGGACGGGCATTGGTGCGGGGTATCTTCCGGGACTCTTGCTCGTGCCATCGTTCGTGTTCCGTCATGCGATGATTTCGCTGACTACCCGTCCCGCGACGTCCGTGAGGCGCTCGCGGCGTCCGTTGTGCGGGAAGGTGAGCCGTTCGTGGTTCAATCCCAGCAGGTGCAGGATGGTGGCGTGCAGGTCGTGCACGTGCACCTTGTTCTCGACGGCGCGCAGGCCGATGGCGTCGGTGGCGCCGTACACGGTCCCGCCCTTGACGCCACCGCCGGCGAGCCAGACGGTGTATCCCCAGGGGTTATGGTCCCGTCCCTTGCCCTGCTCGCTCATCGGCATCCGCCCGAACTCGCCCCCCCATACGACGAGGGTCTCGTCGAGCAGGCCGCGGCGCCGCAGGTCGCGGAGCAGGCCAGCGATCGGTTTGTCGGAACGGCGGCAGTAGAGGCCGTGGTTCTGCGCGACATCGGCGTGGGCGTCCCAGCCGTTGGTGTCACCGCAGTAGAGCTGCACGAAGCGGACACCGCGCTCGACCATGCGCCGGGCGAGCAGGCAGCGGGTACCGAACTCGTCGCTGTCCGGCTCGCCGATGCCGTACAGCCGGCGGGTCTCTTCGGTCTCGCCGCTCAGGTCCACCAGGTCAGGGGCGGCCGATTGCATCCGGAATGCCAGCTCGTAGGTGCGGAGACGGGCGGCGAGCTCGTCGTCGAAATCGCGCTCGCTGAGGTGGCGCGCGTTCAGGTCGCCCACGAGCGACAGCACCGCACGCTGTTCGTCGGGCGAAACCGCGGGACGGGGCCGCAAGTCCAGGATCGGATCCTTGCCGGGCCGCATCGGCGTCCCCTGGAAGGTCGCCGGCAGGAAGCCGCTGCCCCACGCCGGCGGACCGCCTTTGATGCCGCCCCCGCCATCGGTCATGACCACGAAGGCCGGCATGCTCTGGTTTTCCGTGCCCAGCCCGTAGGCCACCCAGCTGCCCAGGCTGGGCTTGCCCATCAGGATGCTGCCAGTGTTCATCTGGTACACCGACTGCGGGTGGTTGACGCTATCCCCATGGCAGCTGCGCAACACGGCGAGTTCGTCCGCACACGCGGCGAGCTGCGGGAAGAGTTCGCTGATCTCGATGCCGGATTGCCCGCAACGGCGGAAGGGCTTCGCGGGGGCGAGCAGCGGGTTGCGGGCCACCTGGCGCCGGGTCATGACCGGGCCAAAGCTGTCCGGGAGCGGCTGCCCGGCGTAGCGTACGAGATCCGGCTTGGGGTCGAAAAGATCGACGTGGCTCGGTCCCCCGTGCATGAAGAGGTAGATCACCCGCTTGGCTCGGGGCGGCAGGTGCCCGGACCGGGCGGCTAGCGGGTTGCTCTCGGGAGTCGGCTCGGCGGCCGCGGCGGCGACGCCGCGGAGCGGGTCATCGCTCAACAGCGAGGCCAGTGCCACGGCGCCGAATCCGCCGCCGGCACGGGCCAGGAACGCGCGCCGCGTCCCGGCACCAGGGAAATGCGGTCGGACCGGCTCTCGAGGCTCGGCGTGAAGCACGGGTGAGGACACTCCGATTCGGGCGGCACGCTTTTCGCTTCATGGCGTGCTGCGCCGGCTGGGCCGCACGCCGCGCGGCACCGCATGGAACGGGGCCAGCCAACAACACGCTACACCATGTTTTGGGCAGGCCCTAAGCGGAAGAGCGACAAGCGCTTCCAGGACCAGATTCCGGACCGGACGGGGTCGTGTCAAGCTTATTCACGGCGCGGTACTGGGTCAGTTTGACTGATACCCCCCCTTGCCCCCCCTTGCTAAGGGGGGGACAGGGGGGGTCGATTCTCAAACTGACCCAGTACCCGCGGCGCAGACGATCCTGTTCCGTTAGAATGCAAGCATCGCTACAGGGAAGAGGCAGTCGCACAGGTGGTTCAGCGCTCCCGGAATCCCGAAGGCACCGTGGAACTCACGACCCAGCCGTCGGCGCGCGCGCCGGCCGAGCCTGCCGAGACGCATCAAATCTGCGTGGCAGGCCACGAGCTGACCATCTTCACCGAAGCTCTACCGCTCGTTGAGTCCATGGTTGCCGATATCCTCGCTGCGCAGCACCGCGTCTGGCTCGAATGCTACATCTTCGTGAATGACCGGGCGGGCGAGGCCATCGCCGGAGCGATCGCGGAGCGGGCGCGGGCCGGTCTCGACGTGCGTGTGCTGTACGACGCGGTCGGGTCGCAGACGACCCCCGCGTCGTTCTTCGCCGCGATGCAGCAGGCGGGCGTTCAGGTGCACGCCTACCACACGCTGCTGGATGCTCTGCGGCACCCGTCGTTCCTCCAACGGCTCAATCGCCGTGACCACCGCAAGCTGCTGGTCGTGGATGACCGGGCGGCGTATTTCGGCGGCATGAACATCGTGGACAACAGCGCGGCGCGCACCGCCGAGCAGATCAGGGATCTTCCCAGATCGGCCGGTTGGCGCGACGTTCATGTGCGGCTGAGTGGACCACAGCAGGCGGACGTGGCGGAGAGTTTTGAGCGATCGTGGCGCCGCGCTCACGGCCTGCGCGTGCGGCGCCGGCCGCGCGCGTACCGCCGCGCCCGACGGGCCGCCAGCGACGTGAGCATCCGCTTCTTCGACAGCGGGCCGGGGCTGAAGCACAGCCGAGCGGCGCGCGTGTTCCTGTCGCTCATTCGCCGCGCGCGCTCGAGCATCGTGCTCTCCATGGCGTACTTCCTGCC
>JBGPMX010000557.1:0-4030 GCA_041487215.1 Planctomycetia bacterium
TGGACCGTGCTTCACGTCGCCCGACCCGAACGGCCATGAAGCTCGGCGGATTCTCTCTTTCCAAGCGGGCCCGGCCGCGTGAGCCGGCCGGAAATGGAGCAACTGCGGGCGAGCTCCGTGCACGAAGTTCCTTGTCGCTCCGAGCTTTTCTCGCACGTCGTCACGGGCCTTGGATCGCGCAGTCGCTCCATTCGTAGGTCCATTCGTACAAGTTATTTTTTCGCGGGCCCTAAGGGGGGGACAAGGGGGGCGGGTCGATCTTCAAACTGAGCCACTACCGGCACCCGTACCGGCTGGAGCACCAGGTCGCGCGATTCTACCCACTCGAATGACCGAAGCCCGATTCTTTTACAGGCTCTCATAAGTCCCCCTTGCGACCGCTACACGTCTTACTGATCCTCGCCTTCTTATGGGGCGCACCCGGCTGCCAACGCCAGGCGCCGCCGATCCCCGACGCGCGCCAGCGTTTCGCGGGTATCGAGCTCAGCGTCGTGATTGCCGACGACCTCGACCTGGAGCGCTGGCTGCAGGGGGAGCGGGGGGAATGGTCGGCCGAGACGGGAGGACAACTTCGCATGGAGCCGCGCGGGAACGCTGCGGCCGGCGGCGCGGTTGATTCGGCCGCCGGAGAAGACGACCCGATCGGCGCGGACGCGGACATCGTGATTTACCGCTCGACGAGTACCGGGCGGTTCGTCGCCCGGCCCGGTCTTGCCGAGATCCCCGACGCGGTGCTCGATGCCGCGCCCTATGACCGCAAGGGGCTCGCCCGGGCGGTCGACGACGTGCTCATGAGCTGGGCGCGGCGCCGCGTTGCCTTCCCGTTGTCCGCGGCCTGTGAGCTGGTCTATTACCGCCGCGACCTCTTGGCGGACGAAGCAGTTCGGGAGCGGTTCGAGGCCGCGTACGGCCGGCCGCTCGAACCGCCCCGGACCTGGAGCGATTTCGATCAGCTCGCCGAGTTCTTCGCGAAGAGCGCTGCCGGCGGCCACGAGCCGGCTAAGGGGATCGCCCTGAGCGATCCGGGGCGTGCTCTCCTCGCACGCGCCGCCGCCTACGGCAAGCATCCGGACAACTTCAGCTTCTACTTCGATGTCCAGTCCATGGAGCCGCTGGCGACCGAGCCCCCCTTCGAGCAGGCGCTCGAGGAGTGGGCACGGCTCGGTTCGTTCCTGGCGCCGAGCGACCCGGCCGAGCCGAGCCTGGTCGCCTTCGAGCAGGGCCGCGCGGCGCTGGCCGTGGCCTCGTCGTCGCTCGCCGCCGGACTGCTCCGAGCCGACTCGCCCGTGCACGGCAAGGTGGGCTTCGTGCGGCTGCCGGGAAGTGATCGGGCTTATGACCACGGCAAGCGTCGCTGGGACGAGCGGGGCGCGGCGAGCGGCAACCACGCATCCGTTGTGGAGGGGATCCTGGCGTCGGTCGTGCGAACGAGCAAGCACGCGGACGCGGCTTTCGACTTCCTGGCCTTCCTGACGAATGCGGAGCGGAGCTCGAGCGGCATCACCGCTTCGGCGGGTCGGCTGGGGCCATACCGGCGCAACCAATTCGCGAGCGTCCCGGCGTGGCTTGCGGCGGGCTGGTCCCCCGCGGACACGGACTCTTACCTCGATGCCGTGCGTGCCAGCCTGGCCGATCGCAACGCCGTGGCCATTCTCCGGATCGGCGGCTCCGATGAGTACGCGCGCGCCTTGGCGACGCGGGTGCAAGCGGCGTTCCGAGGCGAGCGGCCGGCGGCCGACGCGCTCCAGGGGGTAGCCGACGCCTGGGGCTCGATCACGGCCGAGCGCGGAGCGAGCGCGCAGCAGCGGCAGTACCGCGAAAGCCTTGGCCTGCCGATCATCGAGCCGCGTTGAGCCGGACTTTTTGCGTTGGTCTGGCCCGCCAACGGCTCCTATACTTGGGACACGAGTCCGAGCACCGTCTGTACGGCTCTTTGCTTCCCAGATCCGAGGCTCCCCCTGATGGGCCTGCTTCGTTTCGCGCTCCATCCGCCCCAGCTGGCGGACGAGCGCCCGGAGCTGCGGCACGCCTACATCAGCGGCATCGATCGCATGCCGTGGCGCACGCGCGTCGAGCTGGCCGACGGGTTGCTTGCCTGCTGGCGCGGGGTGCCGGAGAGCGGTGTGCTGAATGTGCCCTGGCCGGTCGAGGGCTTCGGGCAGGTCATGCTGAAAACGGCGACGCTGCGCGAACGGCAGGAGCCGTACCACTTCCAGGTCGAACTCGCGCGCGGCAAAGTGAACCAGCTGCGCAACCAGGTAGCCGAGTGGGAGATGGCGGGGCTACGCATCCCGGACGGGTTGCGCGGCGAACTGCGCGAAGTGCACCACACGCTGGCGCGCGCACTCACCTCACAAAGCCAGCCGGACCGCGCCGCGCGGATGGCCGAGAACGCTCTGGCCCAGGTGCTCTGGATCGCAGAGCGGTTCACCGAGCTGTACACGGAGCAGGTGTTCGAGGCCCGGCACCGCCAGTACCCGCAGCTCAACACCCTGCTGGGCGCGGCGGTCGGGCACGATACGGCCGCAGCCTTCGCCGCGCCGGCTTTCACCCAGGCCTTCAACTCGGTCGCGGTCCGGCTCGCCTGGAAGGACGTGGAACCGTCCGAGGGGGAGTACTGCTGGGAGCCGTTCGACGAGCTGGTCGAATGGTGCCTGAAGCACCGCCTGGTCGTCATCGGCGGCCCGCTCGTCGAATGGTCGCCGCATGCACTGCCCGACTGGCTCTGGCTGTGGGAGGGAGACTTCAGCAACCTGCTCAGCTTCATGAGCGACTTCATCGAAACGGTGATCGCGCGGTACCGCGGCCGCATCCGGCTCTGGGAGGTGGCGTCGCGAACCAACTGCGGTGACGCGCTGTCGCTCGACGAGGAGCAGCGGCTCCGCCTCACGGTGCGTGCGCTGCGCGTGGCGCGCGAGCGCGACGCGGAGGCCGGCTTTCTGATCACGCTGGGGCAGCCGTGGGCCGAGTACATGGCACGGCGCGAGTACCAGTACTCGCCGCTCCACTTTGCCGACGCGCTGGTGCGCGCCGACCTCGGCCTGAACGCACTCGGCCTCGAGCTCGCCTTCGGCTATGAGCAGGGCGGCAGCTTCTGCCGCGACCTGCTCGACGTCTCTGCACTGCTCGACCACTACGCGATGCTCGGCGTTCCCCTGCACGTCTCGATCGCCGCGCCGTCGGCGCAGGGCCTGGACGAGCAGGCGACCACGAGCTGGCAGTTCGGCGGGGGCAGCTGGCACGGCGGCTGGACCGAAGACACCCAGGCGGACTGGATCGATGCGGTGCTGCGGCTGACCGCCTGCAAGCCCTATGTCCAGGCGGTGCGCTACGCACACTTCTCGGACGCCGCGCGACACGAGCTGCCGCTCGCCGGGCTCGTGCGCGGCGACGGCACGCCCAAGCCCGCGCTGGAGCGGGTCATCGCGTTCCACAAGCAGCATCTCAGGTAAGGAGTGAGTGGTGAGTGGTGAGTGGTGAGTGGTGAGTGGTGAGTGGTGAGTGCGCACGGAGATCCGTCATGGAAGAAGGGCGATTCCGACTCGACGATTTTGAGCTGTATCGTGCAGCGCGCGAGTTTCGAAAAAAGGTGTACAAGCTCATCAAGATGTTACCTCCCGCCGAACACGGTTGTCTGGATAAGCAGATGCGGAGAGCAGCCGTTTCTCTCACCAACAACATCGCCGAAGGGCACGCGAGGTGGCATTTTCGCGAGAACGTTCGGCTCTGCCTTGTCGCACGCGGTTCGTTGGGCGAAATCCTGGACGACTTAAACGTGTGTCTTGACGAAGGGTACGGGGATGCACAGGCCGTGACGTGTTTGAAAGAGGAAGCCTACGGGCTGATGCCGCGAATCAACGGCTACATTGCCTATCTACGAAAACGCGTCTCCGATCGGGATTCTGCGTGAGCAATTGAAGCGACAAGATACTCACCACTCACTCTGCCCACTCACCACTCACTCTGCCCACTCACCACTCACTCTGCCCACTCACCACTCACTCTGCCCACTCACCACTCACTCTGCCCA
>JBGPMX010000558.1:0-4030 GCA_041487215.1 Planctomycetia bacterium
AGCCGGGCGTCCCACACATGACACCCACTGTCACGCCAGGATCTCCTTCACCACCTGCCCGTGCACGTCCGTCAGGCGGAAGTCGCGGCCCGCATACCGGTAGGTGAACTTCTCGTGGTCGAAGCCGAGCAGCCGGAGGATCGTCGCGTGCAGATCGTGCACGTGGACCGGGTCCTCCACGGCGCGGAAGCCGAACTCGTCGGTCGCCCCGTGCACGTAGCCCCCGCGGACTCCGCCCCCGGCCAGCCACATGGTGAAGCCGTAGTGGTTGTGGTCGCGGCCGTTGACCTTGCCGGCGTTCGAGCCGGGAGTTGGCAGCTCGACGACCGGCGTGCGGCCGAACTCGCCGCCCCAGATCACCAGCGTCTCATCGAGCAGGCCGCGCTGCTTCAGGTCTTTGAGCAAGGCGCCGATCGCCTGGTCGCACTGCTGCGCCAGGCGGCGGTGGTTCACCTCGAGGTCGTCGTGGCTGTCCCACGGCTGCCCCTCGCCGTGCCAGACCTGCACGAACCGCACGCCGCGTTCGACGAGCCGCCGCGCGATGAGGATCTGCCGGGCCTGCGTGCCGGGGCCGTACATGTCCAGGATGTGCTTGGGCTCGCGGCTCACGTCGAAGGCGTCGGCCGCCTCCATCTGCATGCGGTACGCGAGCTCGAACGACTGGATCCGCGCGTCTAGCTGCGCGTCCTGCTGCCGGCGCTGGCGGTGCTCTTCGTTGAGTTCGGCCAGCAAATCCAGCTGCCGCCGCTGCTCCGCGAGCGGGGTGCTGCGATTACGGATGTTCTCGATCAGCTTCTCGATGTCCGTGTGGTTGGTGTCGATGTAGGTTCCCTGGAACACGCCGGGCAGGAACCCCGCCTGCCAGTTCTGCGATTCCTGGATGGGGTAGCCGCCCGGGCACATGGCGATGAAGCCGGGCAGGTTCTGGTTCTCGGTGCCCAGCCCGTACGTCACCCAGGAGCCGACGCTGGGGCGGATGAGCCTTGCCTCGCCGCAGTTCATGAGCAAGAGCGACGGTTCGTGGTTCGGCACGTCGGCGTGCATGGAGCGGATGACCGCGATGTCGTCGATCGATGCGGCGACGTGCGGAAAGATCTCGCTCACCTCGATGCCGCTCCGGCCGTGCTTCTGAAACTTATAGGGCGACGGGAACGCGGCGCCGGTCTTGCGCTCGGTGCGGAGGTTCTCGGTGGGCAGGCTCTTGCCGGCGTAGCGCGCGAGCGCCGGCTTCGGATCGAACGTATCGACGTGCGAGGGCCCGCCGTTCATGAACAGGTGGATGACGTGCTTGGCCTTGGCCGGGAACTGCGCCGGGCGCGGCGCGAGCGGATGGATTGCGTCGGCGGCGCGCGCGGCGGGCGTCAACGAGCCGATTTCACCGAGCAGTTGAGTGAACGCGACGGCCCCGAAGCCCATACCGCAGCGGCAGAGTGCCTCGCGCCGCGTCACCGCCGTGCCGTCCGATCGCTGCGTCTCCGGGCTCATCATTGATCTCGCTTTCTTGATCTGCTGGCCGCGCCGTCAGTCGACGAACATAAACTCGTTGGTCATGAGCAGCACCTGGGCGTATTCCTCCCAGGCGCCAAGCTGCGGGCCGCTGCCGGCCAGGCGATCGCCGGCACCATCGATGAACTGCAGGGCACGCCGCACTTCGTCCGGGCTGGCGCCGCGGCCGAGCACAGCGCGATAGAGCCGCTGCACGCGCAGTGCCGGGTCGTTCTGGGCGCGAACGTCGAGGCGCCCGGCGAGTCGCTTGGCCTGCTCGATCACGAACGGGCTGTTCATCAGGTAGAGCGCCTGCTGCGGGACGGTGGTCGTGTAGCGTCGCGGGCAGTGCGTGTCCGGGCTGGCGAAGTCAAAGGCACGCAACATCCCGGGCAGGTTCTGGCGGTCGATCATGCCGTAAAGCGTGCGCCGGCGGCTGAACGGGGCGGCTGTGAGATCGAACGCGGCGCCGCCGATGCGGCTCTCCCAGTCGCCGGTAACAGCGAGCAGCCCGTCGCGCATGGCCTCGAAGTCCAGCCGGCGGCGGTTCATGCGCCAGAGCAGCCGGTTCTCCGGATCCTTGCCGCGCTCGGCGACGTTGTCGTCGCTTGCCTGCTGGTAGACGTTCGAGAGCATGATGCCTCGGTGCAGCTTCTTGAGCGACCAGCCGCTTTCGACGAACTCGGCGGCCAGGTAGTCGAGCAGTTCCGGGTGGCTGGGCGGTTCGCTGCGCATGCCGAAATCGCTGGGCGTGCGGACGAGTCCGGCGCCGACGTGCCCGAGCCAGACCCGGTTGACCATGACGCGCGCGGTGAGTGGGTTCTGCGCGCTGGCGATGGCCTCGGCGAGCTCGAGCCGGCCGCTGCCGTGCGTGAAGGGCGCGCGTTCGTTCCCGGCAATGAGCCGCAGGAAGCGGCGCGGCACCTCGGAGCCGTGGTTGTTCGGGTTGCCGCGCACGAAAACGTGCGGGTTCCCGCGCGGCGGCGCGTCCTCGACCGCCATGGCGTGCGCGGGCGAGGCCGGCGACGTCCGCCACTCGGCGACGGCCTTCTGGAGCACGCGGAGGCGCTCCAGCGCAGGCTTGTCAAACAGCTCCTCGGACTCACCGGCCGAGATGTTGGTCGGCGTTCCGTCGCCATAGAGCACCTGCCGGAGTTCCTCGCGTGCCGGGTCCGGGAACCCGGTTAGGGCAGGGGACTGGCTGCGGGCGGCGGCTTCCCGCAGGCCGCGCCAATCGCGCTCCGTTTCGGCGAACAGCTTGCCGTACTGGTCCGCCAGCTCGCCGAGCGACGCGGGCGGATGAGCTGCGAAAAGGCCGGCGACCATCCGGTTGAGCCGCGGTTCGTCCCCGCCGCCCGCGGCGAACCGCCGTGCCATCTCGGGGACGCGGGGGGCGAACTCCTGTTGCGGCAGCGCGGCCAGCGCGTTCCACGGCCCGAACACCGGGTGGAAATCTTTACGCGTCTGCTCGATGTAGCTGCGCCAGCGGCCGATCACCTGGGGGCTCAGCGTTCCGGCGACTTCCACGAACATAAATTCCCGTGTGCTCGGATGCTCCTTCTCGCTGTTGGCGGCGAGCAGGTAGTCGCGCACCTGGCCGCGCAGCTTGGTGAGCAGCTCCTGGTGCTTGCCGCTCACGAAATCCGCCAGCGCCTGCTCGCGCGCGTGCAGCTCCTGCTCGTATTCGGCGCTGGCCGGCTCGATCGGCACCTGCTTCTCGGTGACGGACCGGAACACGCCGTAGAACGAGTAATAGTCCTCGGTCGGTATCGGGTCGTACTTGTGGTCGTGGCAACGCGCGCAGCCGACCGTGAGGGCCATCGTGCCGCGGCTCACCACGTCGATGCGGTCGTCCACGATGTCGTGGATGTTGTTGAGGAAGCGGCGGCCGACGGTGAGGAAGCCGAGCGCCGCGAGCGGCCGCTTGTCGTCGCCCAGCGCGATCTGGTCGGCCGCAATCTGCTCGACCACGAACCGGTCGTACGGCAGGTCCTCGTTGAGCGCGCGGATCACCCAATCGCGGTAGGTGTACGCGTAGGGATAACGCCGGTCCTCGTTGAAGACGTAGCCCTTGGTGTCGGCGTAGCGCGCGATGTCCAGCCAGTAGCGGCCCCACCGCTCGCCGTAGTGCGGCGAAGCGAGCAGGCGATTGACGACTCGAGCGAACGCGTCGGGCGCGGCGTCGTTCACGAAGTCCTCGACCTCCTCGGGACTCGGTGGCAGCCCGGTGAGATCGAACGTGGCGCGGCGGACCAGCGTGCGGCGGTCAGCCGGCTCCGCCGGGGTCATGCCCGCCGCCTCGAGCTTGGCCAGCACGAAGCGGTCGATAGCCGTTTGCGCCCAGGCGGTGTTGTGCACGGCCGGCGGCGCGGGCTTGTGCACCGGTTGAAACGCCCAGTGCTGCTGCCAGGCTGCGGCGGTGCTCGGTTGTGCCGCGGCCGCCGGTTCTTCCGGGCCAGCCGCGCGCGCGCGCGGCACGAGCCCGAGCATGACCAGGCAAAAGACGGCACCGAGGAATGAGCAGGAACGGTTCATGCGACGATCC
>JBGPMX010000559.1:0-4024 GCA_041487215.1 Planctomycetia bacterium
CCGTATCTTCACAACGGTTCGGTCCCAACGCTCTACGGGGTCCTCCAGTCATCCGCCCGTCCTGCGCGGTTTCGCCGCGGCGACTCTACCAACGCGGACGCGTACGACGCGCAGCAGTTGGGATGGAAAGTGGAGGTCGTCGCGGAGTCCACCCCCGGCGAAGAGCTGCCGGAGATCGAGGCTCGCCGGGTGTACGACACCCAACAATACGGCAAGGGGAACCAGGGGCACCGCTTCGGCGACCACCTGAGCGAAGCCGAGCGGATGGCGCTGCTCGAGTACCTCAAGACGCTGTGACGCTTCCACGAACACGAATTCGGCCGGGTGCTCGGCGTCGCGCGCTGAGGGCCGCCGCGGGGCTCCGGTTGTGACCGCTTCTGCGTGCCGCTACCATAGAGTGCGCTGGCGTCCCCCGCATGCGCCACGCTGTGCAGGGTGGATCGCGCTTTATTACCGAGAGGCCGCCGGAATGAATGCGTTTGCCCGCACGCCAGCCGGGATCCGTGCCGTTCCCTGGATGGTTTTGCTCGCCCTGGCCTTGCTGAGCGGCGCGCGCCTCGGGCTCGACGGTGATGCTGCTGCCGTGTCCCATACCGTGGATGTGCCGAACGCCGCCGCCGCCACCCAAGCCGACATGAAGCCCTACACGGACATCCTTACGGGCACAAGCGTGACGTTCGATATGGTGCCGATCCACGGCGGGCATTTCTTGATGGGCAGCCCGGCCGACGAACCCAACCGCAACGAAGACGAGGGACCGCTGCACGAAGTTGTGGTGGATCCGTTCTGGATGGGCCGATGCGAGGTGACCTGGGACGAGTACGAGAACTGGATGTTCAGCCTCGAAATCGCGCGGCGCCCCGTGATCCAGCGCAAGCCGACTCCGATTGATCTCATCGCGGACGCGGTCACGCGTCCCACCAAGCCGTACACGGACATGAGCTTCGGCATGGGCAAGGAGGGCTACCCGGCGATCTGCATGACGCAGCTCGCGGCCAAGACGTACTGCGAATGGCTCAGCGCCAAGACCGGCCGGTACTACCGGGTGCCCACCGAAGCGGAATGGGAGTACGCCTGCCGCGCCGGCACCACCACGGCGTACTCGTTCGGCGAAGATGCGAAGCAGCTCGGCGACTACGCCTGGTACTTCGAGAACTCGAACGACGCCTACCACCAGGTCAGCAAGAAAAAACCGAATCCCTGGGGTCTCTACGACATCTACGGCAATGTCGCCGAGTGGTGCCTTGATCAGTACGTCCCGGATCTCTACCAGAAGCTGCCGGCCGGTGCTCCGGTCGAGAACCCGATGGTGGCCTGCACCAAGCGGTATCCGCGGGTGGCGCGGGGCGGATCGTGGGACGATGATCCCGAATTGTTACGCAGCGCGGCCCGGAGAGGCTCCGACAGGGAATGGAGCGTCCAGGACCCCCAGATTCCGCAGAGCATCTGGTATCATACCGACGCCAAGTTTGTCGGCTTCCGAGTCGTGCGGCCGCTGCGCGACCCAACCCGCGAGCAAAGGATCCAGTACGGGCCCGATCGCTTTCAGCAATAACGGACCCATCTTCCCCCTCACCCCACGGAGAACACGCGAATGAGTGACACGAACAAGCAGGTCGGGGCCACACCCCCTTCGCGCCGTGACTTTATGAAGACGTCCGCCGTGGCGGTGGTGGGCGGCGCGGTCGTCGGCAACCTGAGCGTTGCCCAGAGCGCCCACGCGGGTGGCAGCGACGTCATCCGCATCGGGCTCATCGGCTGCGGCGGCCGCGGCGCCGGTGCCGTCAAGGACGCCTTCAAGTCCAAGGCGTATGTCCGGCTCGTCGCCATGGGGGACGCGTTCCGCGACCGTCTTGAGGAGCACCTGGGCAAGCTCAAGAATGACGACGAGCTCAAGGAGTTCCAGGACCGCATCGACGTGCCCGAAGAACGGCGGTTCGACGGCTTCGAGGCGTACCAGAAGGTGATCGATTCCGGCGTCGATCTGGTCATTCTGGCCACCCCGCCCGGGTTCCGCCCGATCCACCTCAAGGCGGCAATCGCCGCCGGCAAGCACGTCTTCATGGAAAAGCCGGTGGCGGTCGATGCGCCCGGCGTCCGCTCGGTGATCGAGTCCGCGGCGGCCGCCAAGAAGAAGGGGCTGGCGGTTGGCGTCGGCCTGCAGCGGCGTCACCGGCCAGGGTACATCGAAACCATCAAGCGGCTCCAGGACGGCGCCGTCGGCGATATCGTCTCGACACGCGTCTACTGGAACGGCGGCGGCGTCTGGGACCCGCGCAAGCGGCGCGACGAGTGCAAGACCGAGATGGAGTACCAGATGCGCAACTGGTACTACTACACCTGGCTGTGCGGTGACCACATCGTCGAGCAGCACATCCATAACCTGGACGTCATCAACTGGCTGAAGGACGCCTACCCCGTGCGCGCGAACGGCATGGGGGGCCGCGAAGTGCGGGTCGATAAAAAGTACGGCGAGATCTTCGATCACCACAACGTCGAGTTCGAGTACGCGGACGGCTCGCGTATGTACAGCCAGTGCCGCCACATCCCCGGCTGCTGGGACGAGGTCAGTGAGTATGCGCAGGGCACCAACGGCACCGCGGACATCTGGAAGTACACGATACGGCCGAAGGGGAAGGATGGCTGGCGCTACCGCGGCGCGAACCCGAACCCCTACGAGGTGGAGCACGCCGATCTGTACGCGAGCATCCACAACGGCAGCCCCAACAACGAGGCCGAGTACGGCGCGTACAGCTCGATGACCGCCATTCTGGGCCGCATGGCGACGTACTCCGGCAAAACCGTCACCTGGGACGAGGCGATCAAGACGGAGCACAAACTCGCACCCACCGCGTACGCCTGGGACGCGAACCCGCCGGTTATGCCCAAGCCCGACGGCAGCTACCCGATCGCGGTGCCGGGGCAGACCAAGGTGGTCTGATCGGACGGTTCGCTTGCCGAGAACCCGCAGAAACGAAACCCGCCGTGAGCCAAGCTCACGGCGGGTTCTTACGCCGGCCGAGCGCGGCGGGTCGGCAGCCGATCGATGTGCTGGCAGAGTGCGGGCCACACGCGATCCGGCGTGAGCTCGCGCATGCACTCCAGGCGGGCGCAGCGCTTGAGGTAACTGGCCGCGCACCAGAGGCGGCTCGGGAACACGAGGTGCCCAGGGCCGTAGGGGCCCGCGCGGCGCGGCGAGGTGCAGGTGAAGATGGCGGCTACCGGGGTGCCGAGCGCCGCGGCAAGGTGCATGGGCCCCGAATCGTTGCTCATCAGCAGGTCCACGCGCTCAAGCACCGCCGCCAGCTGCTTGAGCGTCGTGCGGCCCGCCAGGTTCACACAGTGTCCGGGCAGCGCCGCTTCGATTGCGGCTGCCGCTGCCGCATCCGAGGCCGCGCCGACCAGCACCAGCCGGGCGCCGCGCTGCCCTGCCAGCCGGCGTGCAATCTCCGCGAAGTGCTCGGCCGGCCAACGTTTCGTCTCCCACATCGCGCCGGGGTGGATGGCCACCTGCAGGCCCGCGAGTGCTGGGGTCTGCCGCTCCGCCCAACGCCGTGACTCGGCATCGATCGCCAGGCGAAACTCCTTCGCGCCCGCGACGCCGAGCGCCTTGGCCAGCAGCCAGTAGCGGTCCACGGCGCTCATCTCGTCGTCCGGGACCGGCACCAGGTCGGTGTAGAAGAAGCGCGATCCCTCGCGTGCGCTGGCGAGCCCGATGCGCCGCCGCGCGCCGGTCGCCGCCGCCATCACGCCGCTGCGCAAGAGGCCCTGCAGGTCGCAGGCCAGATCGAAGCGCCCCGCACGCAGCCGGCCCAGCAGCTCGAGCCAAACCCGCCGGGACGTGTTCCCCGCTGCCGCCTTGCCGTGCCGATCGAGGACGATCCGCTCATCGAGATCCGGGTGGCCGGCCAAGAGATCCGCGTAGGCGGCGTGGACCACCCAGGCGATGTGCGCGCGGGGAAAACGCCAGCGCAGAGCCCGCAGCACGGGCAGGGACTGAACGATATCGCCCAGCGCGCTGGGC
>JBGPMX010000560.1:0-4017 GCA_041487215.1 Planctomycetia bacterium
CAGCGGAGATCGCCGGCGTGGACCGGATGGCGCGGATGCCCAGTTCCCAGGTGCCGCCCGTGTGCCCGCAGATGAGCGGGACGCCGGGGTGACGCCGCGCCAGCTCCACCAGGTCCAGCGGCGTGGATTCGCCCGGCTGCTGCGCGCCGTTCATCTTGAACCAGGTGTGCTGGAAGATCACCGCGCCGAGCTCGGCGGCCCGAGCGATGATCGGGTCGAGCTCCGGGGCGTTGCAATGCTTGGCCACCCACAGCTTGATGCCGACCATCGGTCCGTCGCGAATGCAGCGGTCAATCTCGCGAAGACTCGCCTCGACGTGCTCGCCGCTCACATAGGCGAACCCGAACGCTCGGTCGTGCCAGTGCGCAAGGGCCTGCAGCACCTCGTCGTTCTCCTGGCGCAGGCGTTCGGGCGTCGGGTTCGTCGACCAGCCCATGCCCATGTAGACGCAGAGCCGTTCGATGCCGAGACGGTCGGCGTACTCGATCAGTTGGGCCATTCGCTCCTCGGGCGTTCGCCCGGGCAGACCGGAGAGGTGGCAGTGCAGGTCCCAAATCATGGATGCGTCCCCAAGAGAAATGCGAGCAGGTCGGCCATCTCCTGAAGGTTGATGCGCTGCTCGAGTCCCTCAGGCATCAGCGAGTGCCCGGTGCTCGAAAGCTCGTCGATCTCGCGGCGCAGGATCGTCTCCTGCGCCCCCTCGGGACGGCGCAGCGTGATGCTGGTGGCGGTCTCGTCGGCGATCACCCCGGTGGTAACCCGCCCGTCGGCCAGCGCCACGACGTACTCGATGTAGTTCGGGGAGACCTCGCGATTGGGGTCGAGAATGTGCACCAGCAGCTCGTCGGCGGTGCGGTTCTGCACGGTCTCCAGGTTAGGTCCCACGTCGTGTCCTTCGCCGGCGAGGCGATGGCAGGTGGCGCACTCGCGGCGGAAGACCGGGCCGCCGCGCTGCCGATCGGCGGGGAGTTCGAGCGCCTTGCGGTAGCGCGCGACCGCCTCCTGGCGCGGGCCCGGAGCGCCCGCGGCGAAGATCGCGCTGGCGGCCTCGCGGATGGCCGGATCCGTGTGCCGCATGAGCAGGGTGCGCCGCGCGGGCGGGATCTGCGCCGGCGGGACGAAGCCCGCCCGGACGGCGTCCAAGAGCGCGCGCGTACGCTCCGGCCGGCCAAGCAGGGCCTCGATGACCTCCGCCCGGACGGCGGGAGTGAAACCGCGGTAGCGCTCGAGCAAGAGGTCGGGGACCGCGCGATCGCGCGTGCCGGCCAAAGCGCGCACCGCGGCGAGCTGGACCGCTTGGGGCTGGCGCGCCTCCAGCGACGTGAGCAGCAGCGTCTTGGTACGCGCGAATTCGGCGTAAGCCAGAAGCTCGATGGCGTCGCGGCGCTTGTCCTCCGGCGCCGTATCGTCCCGCGCCGTACGTTCGGCGTCCGCGAGCACCGACGCGATCAGGTCCGCCGCGCGCGTGTCCGATGCGGCCAGCGCCGGGTCCAGACTCTTGCCGGCGCGGTGCAACCCTTCGCCCAGCCCAGCCACCACCGCGCGAACGATCGGGCGGGGCCCCCCGGAGTCCGCCGCCGGGAGATCGGCCAGGGCGGCGAGCGACTTCTCGATCTCGACGGGACGGTGCCGCGCGGCGATCATCACGGCGAGCTGCCGCAGCAAGGTTTCCGCCGCGTCACTGGCCAGAAAGCGCGGTTCGCCGGCGAACTCCGCGAAGAGCTCGGCCGCCGATTCGCTCGCCGAGCTCAACACCGCTGCGCGCACCCATTCGTCCCCGGCATCCCGCCGCGCGATCCGCGCCAGAGCGGCCACCACGCGACCATCGCGCGCTTCGCCCAGCGAGAACGCGACCTGGAACCGCACGCGAATCTCGGCGTCGTCGGCCAGCGCGAGCACGCGGTCGAGCAGCGCGGAGGAGTTTGTGAGCCGGGGCTCGGCAAGGCGAACCGCGTGTTCACGCACTCCGGCACTCGCATCGCCCAGTGCTGCGACGAGGTCGTCGTCTTCGAGTGCGTGCAACCCCTCGAGCGACCCGAGCGCGTGCAGGCGGCCGAGCGGCACCCGGCCTTCGTGCAACAGCCGCCGCAGCGGCGGGATCGCCGCGCGATCCTGGCGTTCGTAGAGCAGCCGGTACGCGGTGTCGCGCCACCAGGAGTTGCCATTTTCGAGCTGGGCGACCAGCTCCGCGCTGCTCGCCGTCCCGAGCCGTGGCGGGGGAGGCGGAACGAAGTTGGGCGGCGCCAGGCGATAGATGCGCCCGCGGTCCCGGCCGCTCTCGAGATCCAGCCGCGCCTTGATATCGTCCGGGATCGACCACGGGTGCTCGATCGTTTCGCGGTACATGTCGAGCACGTGCAGCGTGCCGTCCGGTGCATTCACGAAGTTCACGGGCCGGAACCAGTTGTCGGTCGAGCTGACGAACTCCTGCTTCTCATCCGCGCGCCGGGCGACGAAGCTGACCCCCTGGGGCATGACCGTCTCGCGGTGCACGGCGTTCGCGGCCACTTCGCCCAGGAAGGCGTTCCCGTAGTACTCGGGCGGGTACGCGGTGCCGCGGTAGATCGTCACGCCGCTGGTCGATGTAAAGTAGCCCTCGGCGACTGTCTCGCTCCGCGGGTAATTCTGACCGCTCTCGCGCGCCCACCGCCGGGCGCGCACGACACGCCACGGCTCCGGCGGACTCGACCGGTACACGGGCAGCGTGTCACCGAATTCAGCGGCCTCGTGGATCGCCGAGCGAATGGGCAGGTACGGATTGCGCGCCAGGTAGTGATGCGGCAGCAGAACGTGCTCGAGCGGGTTGCGGATGTTGCAGATGAACCGGTTGCCCCAATCGTCAAACGTGTTGCCGAAGCGAGCCCCGCCGGAAACGAGCTCAAAGTCTTCGCTGACCGGGTCGAACCGGAAGTCGTTCCGGCCGAGCAGGATCGCCGCGGCGTCCGGGCGCTCCGCGTGCCGGATCGTCCCACCGTTGCTCGACCCCGCGCCGTAGATGCGGTGGTCCAGCCCCCACTTCAGGTTGTTCATGACCGCCTGGACGTTGAACTTGCGAAACCCCGTATACACCTTGCGGCGGATGTCGGCGCGGTGGTCCCCGTCGCTGTCCTTGAAATACCAGATGTCCGGGGTAGCAGCGACGAACACGCCGCCATTCCAGAACGCCAGGCCGGTCGGCCACGAGAGCCCGTCGGCGAAGACCGTGCTGCGGTCGAACTTGCCGTCCCCATCGCTGTCCTCGAGCACCCGGACGCGGCCGATCGGCAGATCCGTGGTCCGCTCGACGTACGGCCGGTCGGTGCTCTTGTCCGTGTACGGGTAATCGGTCATCTCCACGACGTACGCCAGGCCGTTCTCGTCGTAGTCGATGGCGACCGGGTCGTTCACGAGCGGCTCGGCCGCGAGCAGGTCCATGCGGAAACCCCCGACCGTTCGAAAAGTTTCGCTCACCTCGTCGGGTTCCTTGGGCGGGATGCGCGGCAGCGCGTCTTGCGGCACATCATCCGCGGCCGCGCCGCCGGCTGCCGCACGCTGTGCCGTGTCACCACGGACCATCCACGCGGAACAGACGGCAACGAGCCCGAGCGCGGTCACCAGCAAGACGTGCTTCAGCGTGCAATGGGACATTGCGGTGTCTCACGGGTGCGAGCGGGCGCCGATCGACGCGGCGCCATTATGACGGCTGCGCGCGGCTTTTGCAGGCAGGTGGCCCTCGGTTCGCAAGCCTTGGCGTGGCGACGGCCTTTCGCGAGGCCTGGCTTCCCCGGATACTACAACGTCGAGCAGTCGAGCAGTCGGCAGTCAGCAGTCATTCATAAGTCGTCCGTCGGTTTTGTCATCCTGAGCCAAGCGAGGAACGAGCAAAGCGAAGGATCTCGGTGCTTCCTTATGGCTTGGTCCCCTCGCCCCCGCGCTCATGGATCATGCGGGCGAGAGGGTAGGGTGAGGGGGCGCTGGACTGCGTGAGGAGGCCCTCACCCCGTCCCTCTCCCACGGATCCATGAGCGGCAGAGGGGG
>JBGPMX010000561.1:0-4015 GCA_041487215.1 Planctomycetia bacterium
CGATGGACAAGCTGAGGGTCCTGGGCGCGGCGGCCGCCGCCTGCCTGGCCATTGGCATGGCGGTGGATCACACGATCTGGCCCGCCTGGCTGGCGCGCGGGCTCGAGCGGGCGGCGTCCAGCGTCTGGGCCGATCCCCCGGGCTTTTTCCGAGCGGGCTGGACGCTCTGCCCCATCGTCAAGCGCATCTGGACGCCCAGCTGGTCCATCTTCAGCACCGGCTGGACGCTCGGCATGCTGGCGGCTTTCTACTGGGTGATCGACGTGCGGGGCTACCGCCGCTGGGCGTTCCCGTTCGTCGTGGTCGGAATGAACTCGATCGCCATGTACTGCATGGCGCAGCTCATGAAGGGGTGGGTACGCAACACGCTGTCCATCCACTTCGGGCTGCCGTTCGCGGCCCTCAAGACCCGCCTGGGGCTGACTCTGTTCGACGCGCCGTACGATGCTGCGTGGATGTCGGCGCTCGTGCTCCTGGTGCTCTGGCTCTTCTGCTTCTGGATGTACCGCAAGCGGATCTTCGTGCGGATCTGAGGAAGATCACCACGGAGACACCGAGGCACCGAGAAGAGACAGAAGCAGAAGAAGACTATCGAACCGCAGAGACGCAGAGAACGCGGAGAAGAAAGGGGCTAAGAAGAGTAGCCCTGCCCCCCTCTTCTGGCTCTGGACTCTCGACCCTGGACCCTCGACTCTTTGCTGGCTCTAGACTCTCGACCCTGGACTCTCGACTCTTCGCTGGCTCTGGACTCTCGACCCTTTGTCAACCGCGGAGACCGTCGATCTCTGCGATCTCTGCGTCTCTGCGGTGCGATTTTTGCCTGAGACGTGAAGATCACCCGCTATGACTGAAATCGCCCGCAACGACATCCGGCGTTACCTGAATATCCGCAGTGCGACTGCGCCGAGCATTTCGGCGGACGGTCGCTCCATCGCATTCTTGATGAACGCGACCGGCGTGCCGCAGGTGTGGCGTGTGCCTGTCTTGCCCGGCCTCCACGGCGGCTGGCCCGAGCAACTTACGTTTTACGACGATGCCGTGCGCAGCGTGCACTACCCACGCTCGCGACTCCGCGGGCCGCTTGTCTTCGCGATGGATTCTGGCGGCAACGAACGCACGCAGCTCTACCTTACGGATGACACGGGATCGGAAGTGCGTGACCTGACGAGCCACCGGGAAGCGATCCACCAGTGGGGCGACTGGAGCGGCGACGGTAAGACGATTGCCTATAGTGCAAACCAAACCAACCCCGCACGGTTCGATGTATATCTCCAGGACGTCAGCCGCGAAGACGGTGAAGCTCGGCTATTGTGCGAGGGGCCGGGCGGCTATTTCAATGCCGGCCACTTTTCACCCGACGGCAAGCAGCTGCTTGCCCTCGAATACCCGTCCAACTCGAATCAGTTTGTGCACGTGATCGACGTGGCGACCGGCGACACGCGTAACCTTACGCCGCACGAAGGCGAGGTGCGGTACTTGAACCCGCGCTGGTCGCCGGATGGTCGTGGCGTCTATCTGCTCACCGACTTTCACGGCGACTTTCTCAGCCTGGCCCGCATCGATCTGGACGGCGGGGCGCTGAGTTTCGTCGAGCGACCGGAACATGACGTGGAGACGTTTGAGATTGCTCGTGCCGCGCCCTTCGCGTGGTTCGCCTGGACGGTGAACGACGGAGGGATCAGCCGCCTGTACGCACGACCGCTGGAGGGCATGGATCGGCCGGCACTGAGTCCCAAGCTGCCGCTCGGCGTGGTCGAGCAACTCGCCTTCAGCTCGGATGGCCGGCTGCTGGCCTTCGATTTGAGCGGGCCGCGGGAGAATCTCAATGTTTGGATCTGGGAACCAGGCCGGAGGGACGCGCAACGTGTCACGCACGCCTCGCGGGCCGGTGTGCCGGCGGACGCGTTCGTCGAACCGACGCTGGTGGAGTACGAATCCTTTGACGGGCTCAAGATCCCGGCATGGCTCTACATGCCGCCACGCGATGTGGCGCAAGGCAAGCCGCCGGTGATCGTCTATCCGCATGGCGGGCCGGAGAGCCAGGCGCGTCCGGCGTTCAATGCCATCTTCGCGTACCTGCTCAACCGCGGCTACGCGATCTTCGCTCCCAACGTGCGCGGCTCGAGCGGCTACGGCACGCGGTTCATGAACCTGGACAACGTGCGGCGGCGCATGGACAGCGTGGAGGACCTGGCACGCGGAGCGTTCTGGCTGCGCGACTCGGGCCGGATCGATCCGGAGCGGATGGCGGTCTACGGCGGCAGCTACGGCGGGTTCATGGTGCTGGCCGCGATCACGCGCTACCCGGACCTGTACGCCGCGGCGGTCGACGTGGTCGGCGTGGCCAACTTTGTCACCTTCCTGGAGAACACCGGCGCCTACCGCCGCGCCGCGCGCGAGGCGGAATACGGCAGCCTGCAGCAGGACCGGGACTTCCTGGCGTCGATCAGCCCGATCCACAATGTGGACAAGATCCGCACGCCGCTCATGGTCGTGCACGGCGCGAACGACCCGCGCGTGCCGGTCGGCGAGGCGGAGCAGATCGTCGCGGCGCTCAAGCGCCGCGACGTGCCGGTCGAGTTCCTGCGCTACGAGGACGAGGGGCACGGGCTGGTGAAGCTCTCGAACCGGCTCGACGCCTACCCGCGCATCGCCGCGTTCCTGGACCGCTACCTGCGGCGTTGATCGCGCCGCGCGGCCTCCTTATAATCGGGCCGTTTCCTCCCGCAAGCGGCTCCGCTCGCGAACCCTCGTCGCCGCCTCGGGCGCTCTCACCCCCCGGTGCTCCACAATGTCCGGAACACGCGACACCGTGAACCAGCTGGCCGATTTCCGCCTGACCAAGAAGCTGGGCGAGGGGGGGATGGGTGCCGTCTTCAAGGCGCGGCAGATCAGCATGGACCGCGACGTGGCGCTCAAGATCCTGCCCAAGCACCTGGCGAAGGACCCGAACTTCGTGGACCGGTTCTACCGCGAGGCGCGCGCGTCGGCCAAGCTGGACCACCCGAACATCGTGCGCGGCATCGCCGTCGGTGAGGACCGCGGCTTCCACTACTTTGCCATGGAGTACATCGACGGCGAGAGCGCCAGCCGGCTGCTCGAGCAGCTCGGCAAGTTCCAGGTCGGCGACGCGGTGAAAATCGCCACGGACGTGGCGCGGGCGCTCGAGCACGCGCACGCGAAAGGGCTGGTGCACCGGGACATCAAACCGGACAACATCATGGTGACCCGCGACGGTGTCGTGAAGCTGGCCGACCTGGGTCTGACCAAGGAGACCGAGCAGGACAGCGGCCTGACCCAGACCGGCAGCGGGTTCGGCACCCCCTACTACATGGCCCCGGAGCAGGCACGGAACGCCAAGCATGTCGACCAGCGCAGCGACATTTATTCGCTGGGCGCCACGCTGTACAACATGCTTACCGGCTGTATGCCCTACGAGGGGGAGACGGCCATGGAAGTGCTGTCGGCCAAGGAGCAGGGGAGCCACGCACCGGCGCGGCGGCACAACCCGGACGTGCCCGAGATCCTGGACCTGGTCATCGACAAGATGATGGCCAAGGATCCGAGCGTGCGGTTCCAGACGGCGTCCGAACTGGTCGCGGCGCTCGACAAGAGCGGCCTGGCTGCCGCGACCCTGAGCTGGGTCGGGCAGGAGTTCTTCCGCGGCCCGGCGTCGGGCGCTACTCGCACGGCCACGGCGGTGACGGCGAAGACAGAAGTGGCGGGCCAGCGCAGCGTGCCGACGGCGCCACCCGCCGAGCGCTACTACATCCGTTACAAGGATCGCCGCGGCGAGCTGCGCAAACTGTCGGGCGATCGGCACCAGATCCGCGACATGATCCGCAAGGGGCTGCTCACCAGCGACGTGCAGGGGGCGCGCGAGCCGAACGGGCCGTTCCGGCCGCTCATGGCGTTCCCCGAGTTCTCCGAGCTCGTCAAGTCCCGGTTCATCAAGGAGACCAGCGACAAGGCCAGCGGCGGCATGGCCCAGCAGATCGATCGCTACGACCGCGAG
>JBGPMX010000562.1:0-4008 GCA_041487215.1 Planctomycetia bacterium
ATCGCTACGAAGCGCGGCTCAAAAAGGATGCCAACGACCGGACGGCGCTCTACATCCTGGCGGAAGCGTACGACAAGCTGCGGCCGAACCCGAAGCGGGCGGCCGAGCTGACCGAGCGGCTCGCGGCATTGACGAAGCAAGCCGGTGGAGCGGTGGACGCCGGCGCCCAGGCGCAGCTGGCGGCCCAGTACATCAAAGCGGGCAAGGTGAGGGAGGGGGCGGAGCTCTACGAAAAAGTGGCGGAGCTCGATCCAAAGCTCAGCGCCTGGCACTGGAAAGAAGCCGCCGTGGCGTGGCTCAAGCTCAAGGAAAATGACAAGGCGCTGGCGGCGGCCAAGGCCTCGGCGGCCGCGGCTCCCGAGAATCGCTCCGATCTGCTTGCCTACTTCTGGCACCGCCACCTCGGCGATGTCTTCCTCGAGGCGGGCCAGCCCGGCCTCGCCATTCCCCACTACGCGCAGGCGCTGATCAAGACCAACATTGCGGGCTACGTGGCGGACACCAAGAAGAAGCTCGACGAGGCGCGCGCCAAAGCGGGCCCCGATGCGCCGGCAACCCGAGACACGGTGGTCGATCTGAACACCGCATCGCTTGCCGAGCTTCAGGCCGTCCCCGGCATGACCGAATCGCTCGCCGTGCAGATCGTCGACCGCCGCAAGAAGCAGCCGTTCAAGTCGGTGAGCGAGCTCATCGAGCTGGACGGCGTGGATAAGGCCCTGCTCGATAAGCTCCGCCCGCGCGTGCGGGTCTCAGCGTCCCGCTGACATCCTGTCCGTCCGGATGCGAGGGGCAGGATGGCCCGTCCTACCCGCCGCGCCACGCGTGCGGCTGTGGTGAGGGCTCACACGGGCACGAGACGCAGTGCGTTGCCGCTGAGAATCTTGGCGAGCACCGGGTCCGGAAGGTCCAGGGAAGCCAGCAGATCGTAGAGCTGGTTGGTGAACTCGTCGCGCCCGAACAACACGCGGTCCTGGTAGTCGAGCAGGAACTTCCGCGTGAACTCGAGGTCGCGCGACAGCGCCGTGTGGCCGGATCCGGCCGATAGATCGCAGTTCAGGTTGGGGTACTTGTCCAGGAACTCGAGCAACCGGCCGCGTCCGACGATCGGCTTCCCCTTGGGGTAGGCAGACGGCTCCTGGTCAGCGTCTCCCGAGATCTCGCGCCAGAAAGCCGGGGCGTGACCGAGGAACTGCGTCTTCGTACAGAGCTTGAGCGGCTGCTCGATGTTCTCGATCCCGCCGCCGTACCACCACTGCCGCGCGTTCGGTACGCCGTGACGCGGCATGGTCACATCGAGGTGGAAGATGACCGGCAGGCCGAGCTCGCCGCAGTAGTGAAAGAGCCGGATGGCGTCCGGGTCGTCGTAGCGCAGCCGCAGCTTGAACTCGCCGAACACGCGAACGCCGAAAACGTCCACGGCCGCCTTGAGCTTCTCGTGCGCGTGCGGGTCGCGCGGGTCGGTGGTCGTGGCCGGGATGAACCGGTCCGGATACCGCTCGGAGACGTCAATCACGTCGCGAAACGGGATGCCGACCCCGGCGGGATCGAGCGTGGCGTAGTAGCCCGGGCTCATCTCGCGTTCGGGCAGCTCCCAGCTGAGGAGCCAGGCGCGCTCGATGCCGGCTGCGTCCATGTTCTCGATCATTCTGGCGCCGTTGTGGCCGATCCAGCGCGGGTGGCAGTGCACGTCGATGATGCGGTGCGGCGCCCGGTTCGCCGCGGTCCGGGTTGCCTCCGGAGCTGCCTTCGCATTGGAAACGGCGGCCAGAAGTCCCGTACCAGCCGCGATGCCTGTTTTGAGGAAATCACGCCGGAGCCACGCTCGATACGCGTTCGGTTTCTCGGTCATGCTTGCTTCTCGGGGAAGAACCGGTCAAAGACGCCGCGGCTGGACTCGCATGGAGCCGGGGATATCGCCATCGAGGCGACGCCTACTTGACCGTGGTCAGCTTATCCTCAGGGAACGTGGTGAGCACCAGGTTCTTGAACTGCACTTCCTGCGGCACGGTGTTGGAGTGCAACTGGAGTCCGATCGGGCCCTCGTGGATGCGGTCCGGCTCGGGATCCCGCCAGTCGACTACCGGGACGCCATTGACCGCCACGCGCACCCGATTTCCCTGGGCGAGGATCTCCAGGTCGTTCCAGTCGTGCTGCTTGCCGACCTTCTTGGCCGGCGCGGCATCGACCGGAAGGCCGTTGCGGCCGTAGAGGTCGTACATGCCCCAACCGGACGGGAACATCACGAGGTGGCCGGCGTAGGTGTGCGGGTCCCCCTTCTCGGGTGCGACGCGGCCCCAGAACGCTATCCCGGAGTGCATTTCGGACTCCACGAGCTTGACGGTCGCCGTGATACGGAAGTCGCTGAAGTTCCGCCGGGTGAGCAAATAGGTGCTGACCTTCACCGGCTCGGTGTTCTTGCCCACGATCACTCCGTCCCGGACCGACCAGAGCTCGCGGTTCCCGTCCCAGCCTTCCAGGTCTTTGCCGTTGAAGAGCCGGATGGTTTCCGACTTCCCCTGGCGCGGCGGTACCACCGGCGCCTCCTTGGACGGCGGCTCGGCGCTCGCGACCGAACCGAAGCCTGCGGCGCAGGCGAGCCCGAGTACGACGACAACTGCAGCGGCGAGCCAAGCGGTGACGGCAAAACGCAGAGGGTGCTGTTTCATGGTGCGTGTTCCTTGAGTCAGAGCGTATCAGGCGAGCAGCTTTCGAACGACTTCGCCCGCCACGTCGGTGAGGCGGAAGTCGCGTCCCTGGAAGCGGTACGTGAGCCGAAGATGGTCGAGACCGAGCAGGTGCAAGATGGTCGCCTGCAGGTCGTGCACGTGGATGCGGTCTTCGACCGCATAGAACCCGAGCTCATCGGTAACACCGATGGTCTGCCCGGGCCGGATGCCCCCGCCCGCCAGCCACATGGCGTATCCGTCGACGTGGTGGTCGCGGCCGATCTGGTCGCGCGGCTCGCCCATGGGCGTGCGCCCGAACTCGCCCCCCCAGATGACGAGCGTTTCATCGAGCAGGCCGCGCCGCTTGAGGTCCTTCACCAGCATGGTGGAGGGCGCGTCGACCTCCTTGCAACGGTCGTCCAGCGGCTTGCCGAGGTGCGTGTCATTGTTGCCGTGGTGGTCCCAGTCGGTGTGGTAGAGCTGCACGAAGCGGACGCCGCGCTCGATCAGCCGCCGGGCCAGCAGGCAGTTGTTGGCGAACGAGACTTTCCCCGGTTCGGCCCCGTAGGCCTCGAGCGTCTCGCGGGTCTCGCCGGACAGATCCATGAGCTCGGGGGCGCTGGCCTGCATGCGATACGCCATCTCGTAGGCCGCGATCCGCGTGGCGATCTCCGGGTCGCCGACCGCGTCGAGCCGGGCGTTGTTCAGCCCTTTCACGGCGCGGATGAAATTCCCCTGCCGCGCGCGATCGAACCCCGGCGGATTGGCCAGGTCGAGGATCGGCTCGGGACCGGACAGGAAGGGGACGCCCTGGTACGCCGTAGGCAGGAAGCCGCTCCCCCAGAGCGGTGCACCGCCGCGCGGCCCGCGCGGGCCGGATTGCAGGACGACGAACCCTGGCAGGTTCTCCGATTCGCTGCCGATGCCGTACGTGACCCACGCCCCCATGCTCGGCAGGCCGAACCGTGCGGAGCCCGTATTGACGAACAGCTTGGCCGGCCCGTGGTTGAAGACGTCCGTGGCCATGCTGCGCACGACCGAGATCTCGTCCGCGATCGTGGCCAGGTGGGGCAGGAGCTCGCTAATCTCGGTGCCGCAGGCGCCGTGCCGCGCGAAGCGGCGGCGGGTGCCGAGCAGCTTGGCGTCCTGCTTGATGAATGCGAACCGCTTGTTCTTGACGTACGACGGCGGCACCACCTGCCCGTCGAGCTCCTGGAGCTTCGGCTTGTAGTCAAACAGCTCCAGCTGGCTGGGGCCGCCGGCCATGAACAGGAAGATCACTCGCTTGGCGCGCGGCGCGAAGTGCGGACGTCTTGGGGCCAGCGGGTTGGCGCCCGCCGTC
>JBGPMX010000563.1:0-3999 GCA_041487215.1 Planctomycetia bacterium
GCCATGCCCGGTGCGGCGGCAGGGCGCAAGGTGAAATGTCCCAAGGGTGCGACCGTTGCGACTATTCCGCCCGCGGCCGGCTCGCCGCGCGCCGCTGCGCCGCGGCAGGCGCCGCCTGCCGAACGACCGGCGGCCGAGGCGGACGACGACGTGGGTTACGGCATCGTCGAGTCCGAGCGGCTCGAAGCGTTGCTCGAACCGTCCCCCGCGGACACCGCCCAGGCCAAATGCCCGAAGTGCCAGGCGGCGCTTGCCGCCCAAGCGGTTTTGTGCGTCGCGTGCGGCTACGACTTCAAAGCGGGACGCGTGCTGAAGACCGAGCGTGAAAAACCCGCGAAGCGTCGCTCCGGCGCGCGCGGGGATGCGGTGCTCAGCGGCGCCGCCGCGTTCTTCGGCTCGCTCTTCGATTCGGGCCTCGCCAAGGTACTCCTGGTGAGCCTGGTGCTGTTCGCCGGCCTGGGACTCATTCGCTACCTCACTCTACCCGGTCCCCCCATCACGATGCTCGAGCCGCCCCAGCGCGTCACAGCGCAGTTCCTCTCGGGAGGAGCGGTGCAAGTCGACGACCTGCGTACCCGGCTCTCCATCGGCGCCATCCACGGCACCGCGGAGCTCAGCACGCTGAAGCTGGCGTCGAACATGGCCAAAGCCGCCGAGCCGAAGGAGGAGGGAGACGGGCCCCGTGCGTCCGACACCGCCATCGACCAGCCGGTAATCCGCACACAGCGCGATCCGGCCGGTCCCATGTTGCTGGTTCGCGTCCGCCTGTCCCGCAAGTTCCTCGAGGACCGCGGCAAGGTCAAGAATCTGACCGCGGTCATCGGCTGCTCGGACTTCCAGCTCAACACGAGCGCCGGGCCCAAGGAACCGATGCTGGTCGTGCCGGGGCAGCGCAGCGTGGCCGATACGCCGGACGGCAAAGCGACGCGGTTCGTGTTCGGGAGGGGGGATGTTGTGACCCTGCCGGGGGATGTTCCGGACCCGCTCTGGGTTCCGCGGCTCTCCGTCGAGCAGACGCAGGAGCTCTCGGGAACGATGGACGTGGCGTGTCTCTTCGAGGCTCCGGAGTCATCGGACGGCCTGACGCTCGAGATTGCGGGGTCCGACCCGGTGCCGCTGGGCCGATGAGTGAGGGCCCGTAAAAAAATAACTTGCAGATTTGACCTACGAATGGAGCCACTGCGAGCGAGGTACCTGGCTTGGTCGGGCGGCGAATCGACGAAACAGCCCCCGAGCCTGCGCGCGCAACGCGCCTCGCAGTGGCTCCATTTCTGGCCGTTTCAACGGTGTGAGGCCATCATGGAAAGAGAGAATCCACCGAGACACACCCGGGCACTCCATCGCAGATGTAACGGCAGTTCGATGGGGGACACGCGGCGGATTCTCTCTTTCAAGTGGTTCAAATGGTCAAGTTATTTTTTTACGGGCCCTTAGGGGCTGTGAAAAGAATCGACAAACGGCGCTCCCTGGCGCGATCCTGCTCGACACGGCGAGCAACGCACCGACCGCGGTTCGGCACTCGTTCCCAGGCTCTCAGGGGCGCGCCGCCCCGTTGACCATGTGGTCCGCCTCGAGCTGCACGCGCTCCAGTTCCTTCTGCAAGAGTGCGCGGTATTGCTCGCGCTCGTCGGCACCCGCCTCCGGTCGGACCCAGATGAGCTGGCCCGCGACGCACGAGGCGACGTCGAAGGGACGGGGCAGGACGAAGCGGTCCCAGCTGCGTGCGCGCCAGGGTCGGCGGTACCCGAAGCCGAACGGCGCGATCGGCAGCCCCGTCCTGGAGGCGAGGTAGATGACGCCGGGCTGCACGCGGCGCCGCGGCCCGTGCGGCCCGTCCGGTGCGGTCGCCAGCGACATCTCGCTGGCATTGCGCAACATCTCGCGGGTTGCCCGCACTGCGCCCCGGCTGGTGGACCCCCGGACCACCCTGGACCCGAGCCAATGCATGATCTGGGAAAGCCACTCGGCGTCGCGGTTCCGGCTCGCCAGCACGGCGAAACGCCGCTGCGCGAAGAGTCCGACCGGCATGAGCAGGCACTCGTGCCAGCAGACGTAGATGCAGGGCCGGTGACGGCGACGCGGGTCCATGAGGGGATCGGAGATGGAGTAACGGACGCGTTGCGAACAGGTCCAGAAGCGCAGGATCCACGCTCCGAACATGCCTGTCAGGCGCAGCAGTGCGGGATGCTTGATTCTCACCGCTGGCTCCGCTGCCAGTAAACTCGCCCATGGGCGACGCCGCTCAGGCGGCGGCGTGCAGGGCCCGATCCCGCTCTTTCGTGGCGTACAGGTCCGCCCGTGTCGGCGGCAAGCCCGATACGCCTTTCGCTGCGTGCTTGGTGGCCACTACCTGGTAGATACGCAGCGCCCCGTCCGTAAAAGCGAACGAGACGGCCGCCAGGTAGGCCACCCAGAGGCGGTAGCGCTCCGGACCGACCCGCGCGATCGCTTCGTCGCGCCGCGCGGTGAGGCGTTGGCACCAGAGCCTGGTCGTGTGCGCGTAGTGCTCGCGCCAGCCTTCCACGTCGTGCACCTCGAAGCGGCACGCCTCCATCGCCTGGAGCGTGTGCCCGATGTTGTCCAGCTCGCCGCCCGGAAAGATATATCGGGCCATCAGCCGCTGCTCGGGCCGCATGCGGCCGGCCTTCCGCCCGCCCGCCTTGGCGCGCCGCGCAATGCCGTGGTTCAGCAGCATGCCGCGATCGCGCAGCAGGCCGTGCAGCTTGCCGAAGTAGGCCGGGAAGTTGGCAATCCCGACGTGCTCGAACATGCCAATGCTGGCGATCTTGTCGTACCTTCCGTCGATTGCGGCGTAGTCGCGGAGCTCGACGGTGACCCGATCTTCCAGCCCCAAGGCGCGGATCTTCTGCTGCGTATAGCGGTATTGTGTCTCGGACAGCGTCACGCCGTGCGCGCGTACCCCGTAGTGCTGCGCCGCGTAACAGAGCAGGCCGCCCCAGCCGCAGCCGACGTCGAGCAGCTTCTCGCCCGGCTCGAGCCGCAGCTTGCGGCAGATCATTTCGAGCTTGTCGCGCTGCGCCTGCTCGAGCGTGTTGGCCCAATCCGTGAAGTAGGCGCAGGAATACTGCATCTCGGGGTCGAGGAACAACTGGTAGAAGTCGTTGCCGACATCGTAATGGAATTGAACGTAGTCCCGGTTGTTTCGCCGCGCCGCGTGCCGCCCGGTCTCATCGCCGTGGAAGGCGTGCCGCGCGCGTGGCGTGGCCGACCGCGCGAAAAGAAACGGCAACGTGTGACGTAGCAGCAACAGCTTGCTCAGCCCGTGCAGCCGCCCGCGCAGCCGCTTCACCCGCGCCAGCTCGCCGAACGCGATCAGGTCGCCCCCCTGAAAATCGATCTGCCCCGTGGCGTAATGCCGCAGCAGATTCTCCAGCGTGGGACGCCTCAGCATGGAGCCGATGACACCGGGCCCCGCGATGGCGATGGCGAAACCCGTGTCGGCATGCGGGCCGAGCGGCACGCACGAGCCGTCCCACAAACGGACGGAGAACCGCGCGCCGACGAGCGGGGCCACGTGCTCCAACACCGTCCGGGCGGAATGCAGACGCTCGCGGTCCGAGAAGCCGAGCATGAAAACCTTCCGTGGCTGCCGGCGGGTGACTAGGAAACGGCGGGCGAGGCTATCAGGTCCCCGCCGATGGCTCAAGACGCGTTTGCTCCGCGCCGCGCCGCCTGGTGAGTTATTCACCGCGCCAAGTGCCCGCGAAAAAATAACTTGTACGAATTGACCTACGAATGGAGCGACTGCGCGATCAAGGGCCCGTGACGACGTGCGAGAAAAGCTCGGAGCGACAACGAGATTCGTGCACGGAGCTCGCCCGCAGTTGCTCCATTTCCGGCCGGCTCACGCGGCTGGTCTAGCTTTGAAAGAGAGAATCCGCCGAACTTCATGGACGTTCGGGGCTGGCGCCAGGAACCACAGTCCACACTCCATCCGCGGCGAATTCTCTCTTTCAAGTGGGTCAATTGTACAAGTTA
>JBGPMX010000564.1:0-3996 GCA_041487215.1 Planctomycetia bacterium
GCTCGGTGCTGCGCCAGCCGCGCGGCCGCCGCTACCCCGTCGCGCTCTTGGCTCTTGCGTTTGGCCACGTGCCACCGCCTAGTTTGGGCTAAATAACTTCTCGTTTTCATTCTACTATAGCGCAGCGAGGCACGAGCGCACCTTGTCATAGGGGAGAAGAGCTGGACAATTCAGGACGCCATGCGCTGAGCGGAGTGTGATGCGTCCCGAGGCCGACGCCCCTCACCCCCGCCCCTCGCCCCACGCGGATTGGCGGCCTTAGAGCCGCCAATCCGCGTGGGGCGAGGGGAGAGGATTCTCGCGGGAGAGCGTTAGGTTGAGAGGTACATCTGCCAATGGGATGCCCGGATTGGGAGAGCAACGAGGGGGCTGCTTTGGGCTCGAGAATTACAGCCCTTCGGGTTAGCTGCATGGCCGACGAACTGGGAGCGCTGCCCGGACCGGATCGCACAGCGTCAGCCGAGCAATCCACGCTGCGCTACTCGGCCTGGGACGGCGTGCTGGTCGCGCTGGCGATCGCCCAGGGCGTGCTCGTTCTGGCCGCGCCGTGCGTTGCCGTGCTTGCGATCGGGCTCTGGTGGAACGCCAACACCATCTCGCACAACTTCATTCACAGGCCGTTCTTCCGCACGCGCTGGATCAATCGGCTGTTCGCTTTCTACCTCAGTCTGCTGCTCGGTTTCCCTCATGCGGTGTGGCGCGGCCGGCACCTGGCACACCACGCCGGAGTGGCCTGGCGGCCTCGTCTCACGCCGCAACTGGTCACCGAGCTGGTTTTCATCGCAGGGCTCTGGGCAACGCTGCTCGCCACGGCCCCCCGGTTCTTCGTGACCACCTACCTGCCATCCCTCCTCATCGGGCTGACCCTGTGTTCGATGCAGGGGTACTACGAGCACGTCGGCGGCGGCACCGTGAGCCACCACGGAGGGCTCTACAACTTGCTGTTCTTTAATGACGGGTACCACATCGAGCACCACGCGCATCCCGGAATGCACTGGCGGCTGCTGCCGCGCGCGGTTCGACGGCGCGAGCGGATCAGCCGCTGGCCACCGGTGCTGCGCTGGCTGGACGCGCTGTCACTCGAAGGGCTCGAGCGGCTGGTGCTCGGCTCCCGGCTGCTGCAGCGTTACGTCTTGCGTGTCCACGAGCGTGCGTTTCGTCGCCTGCTGCCCGAGCTCGGTGCCGTGACCCGGGTCGGCATTGTCGGCGGCGGCCTCTTCCCGCGCACCGCGCTGGTCCTCGGCAAGTTGCTGCCCGAGGCCGAGTTGGTGCTCATTGATGCGAGCACCGAGAATCTCGCGGTGGCCCACCGCTTCCTTGCACGTCGCGTGCAGTACGTGCACGCGTTCTTTGATCCGCGGGCTCGTGAATGGGCCGTGATGGGTGGGCCGTTCGACGTGCTGATTATCCCGCTGGCATTCGTGGGCAACCGGTCCGCGGCCTATGACTCGACCGCTGCCCCGCGTCTCATCGTGCACGATTGGATCTGGCGTCCGCGCGGCACGAGTGCGATCGTCTCGCTGGTCCTGCTTAAACGCTTGAACCTGGCTTCCCGCGATCGGCTTGCCTCAGCCGCGAAGCACCCAGGCCATCCAGCCGAGTTCTCCCAGGCCAATGGCCAGGAAGAAGCGCCCCCTCACCCTGCCCTCTCCCCCGCATGAGCCAGGAGCGCGGGGGCGAGGGGACCGCCATAACGAAGCCCCGAGATCCTTCGCTGGCTCGTTCCTCGCTTGGCTCAGGATGACAACCTGCCTATCTCCTGACCTCTGACCTCTGACCTCTGGCCTCTGACCTGCGACCGATTCTACTTCGTCTCGAGCTTCGCCTCGGCGGCAGCCGCCCGGTAGATCTCTCGCGTTCGCTCGAACGCCTCGGGCGTGCCGCTCGACAGGCGGAGCGGGCGCGGGGCGAGCAGCCCGAGCGCATCGGGGATGTCGAGCACCCGGAGCACGTTCAGGAAGATGGGGCCCTCGCGGTGCGACGCCGAGGGATCGACCACCGCGATCTGTCGCACGGATCGCTCGGGCGCCAACAGCGCCGCGTACGCCGCGATCACCCCCGCCTCGCCGCGGCCGGCCAGCTTCACGCCGCCCTGCGGCGAAAAGCGGCTCGCCTTTTGTACCATCACCCAGACGTCCGCCACGCGGCCGCCGTCCAGCGTCTCGCCGATGAGCGGCAGCGAGCGCTGCACGTAGAACGGCGGCTTGTCTTCCCACTCGAGCGGTCCGACGCCGCGCGGCGCGAACACGAGCGCCGACTCGTCGCCGATCAGCTTCGCCGCCCAGGCGGGCTTGGCGTCGAACGACTCCTCGGGGCCGAGCACGATGACCCAGTCGATGTTCGTATCCTGCTCGCTCCGGCCAGGGAAGTAGTTCCACAGGCAGCGGATGCCCGGCGGCCCCTGCGAGCCGGCCGGGGCCGGCAGACGTTCCGTGATAAGGTCGCCGCGTCGCGGCCCCTTGCCCGGGAACTTGAGCTCGAGGTCGTCGGCCTGGAGCAGCGCAGCGGTGACGGTGCGGAACGACTGCTGCCGCAGCCGGTCGATCAGCTCGGCACGCCAGTCCGCATAGCGCCGCACGCCCTGCGGCAGCCGGACCTCGCCGCGCGCTACGAACGACTCGTCGATCTGAGTGTTGATCTCGTCCGCCGGCAGGTCGTCCGGGAACGCGCGCAGCGAGCTCCCCTCGATCGCATCCAGCTTCGGCTCGGTCACCGGCGCGTTGTCCCCTTTCAGGTGCCGGTTTATCCAGCGGTAAGCCATGAGCCGCAACTCGGGGTTGTCATTGTGGCCGCCAGGCGTGACGCCGATGTCGAAGAGCTCTGCCGGCTTGTCGGCGTAGAGCCGGTATAGCCGTTCCAGGCGCGCGCGGATGCGGTCGTTGCCCGTCATGGGGAAGATCGGGTCGTGCCCGGAGTTCTCAAACAAAAGCGGGCGGGGTGCGATCAATGCGGCGATCTGGGTCCAGGGCCAGCGATAGGTGTTGATGAGGAACATGCAATCGCAGTGGCCGTTGACGACCTTGTCCCCCAGGTAATCCTCGAGGTCGCTCATGCCGCTGACCGGCACTGCCACCCGGACCCGCTCGTCGGCCGCGGCGATCCAGAACGACGCGGCCCCGCCCCCCGAGATGCCCGTCACCGCGATGCGATCGCCGTCCACCTCCGACCGGCTCTGCAGGTAATCGATCGCACGGATGCCGTTCCAGCACTCCACGCCGGCCGGCGTGTAGCCCCGCGCCTGCCACCACCACCGCCCCTGGTTGTACGTGCCGTGATGAATGCCCGCGATCTCGCCGAGCTGCAGCGTGTCGATGATCAGGCAGACGTAGCCGTGCGTGGCGAACCACATGCCGTGGTGCTGGAACGCCGTCTTGTTGCCGTCGCGGCCGCGCCCCGAGTGGCCGCACACGTAGAGGACCGCCGGCAGCTTCTCCCCCTCCGCCAGCTGCTTCGGCCGGTACAGGTTGCCGGTAACGTAGAGGTGTGGCCGGCTTTGGAACTGGACCTTTTCGACGCGGAACCCTTCGTCGCGTTCGATCACGCCGGTCACGTGCGGCTCCAGCGGCGTTTTCTCCGGAAGCGGCCAGAGCCCGAGCATGTCGAGGTATTGCTCGCGCAACTTCGGCCGCAGCTTCTCCCAGTCGTCCCGCGTCTTTACTCCGTCCAAAAAACGTGCGTCGAGCTCGACCGCCTCCTGACGCAGGTAGTTTTCGATCATTCGCCGCCCGGCGTCCGCATCGTCCGCGGCCAAACCGGCGCACGCACAGGCCATCCACAGAGCGAGCCCTGAGCTGAGCATGGGTGGTCCTCGAGCAGGGACGATCGAGCGGCAAGCCCTCGCGCGGCGCGCACCGCTGGGCGGGGGAAACCCGTGCCGCGGGCAGGAACGCCGCGCACGTGCGCGTCAGCATGAGCGTAAGCCGTCCGGAATGCAAGCTGGGGGTTCTGGCGTGGCGGTGCTGCCGCCGCGCACGTCTTGGTTCGGCGCGGGTCTCC
>JBGPMX010000565.1:0-3970 GCA_041487215.1 Planctomycetia bacterium
TACCGGAGAGCGAATGAAGAAGCGCGCACCCGGCGAAACCATGGACCCTGTCGCTCCGGCCACCGATTCGGCTCAAGACGCCGGGCGCGCTGATCCGCTCGAGCGGGCGCACGCGACAGCCCCGGCATCGAGCCCGGTGCGACCTCTGGTCCTGGCCATGACCGGCGCCAGCGGCGCACCGTACGCCGTGCGCCTGCTCCAGGTGCTGAGCCAGTCCGGGCGCGAAGTGCATCTCGTCATGAGCCGTGCCGCCGCCCAGGTGCTGCGTGAGGAAGTGGACATCGACGTCGATCCGGACAACTTCGACACGGAGCGGTTCACCCGGTCCATTCTCGGGCACCGGGCCGGCGAAGTTGCGGCACCGGGCCTGCGCCCGCCCGTTGCTAACTTTCTCCATTACCACGGGTTCATGGACTGGTCGGCCGGAATCGCCAGCGGCTCGTTCCTGACCGAGGCGATGATCGTCTGCCCCTGCTCGATGAGCACGCTGGCCGCCATTGCCGGGGGCATGTCGACCAACCTGATCCAGCGCGCGGCGGACGTGCACCTCAAGGAGCGCCGCAAGCTCGTGCTGGTACCACGCGAGACGCCGCTCCACCTGATCCACCTGGAGAACATGACGCGGTGCGTGCAGGCCGGCGCCGTCGTGCTGCCTGCCATGCCGGGCTGGTACCACCGCCCGCGCTCGCTGGACGATGTGATCAACTTCGTGGTCGGCCGCATCTGCGACCAGGTGGGGGTGCCGCACGAGCTCTTCCAACGCTGGGGCGACTGATCGGATTTTCGATTTCGGATTTTCCAAAGCCCGAGATCAAACGGCCCCGTATCTGAAGTCGATCGGTCCTCGATAACAACACTTCGAGCACGGCATGCGAAGGCAGGCAGGTGAGAACGCTGGACTGGGGTGGCCCTTTGAAAGTGGGGCGAGCGCGCGCCATCCAAAATCTAAAATCCAAAATCCAAAATCCAAAATCGCCTTCCTCCTGGAGATGATCAAGTTCAGCCACACGCTGTTCGCGCTGCCGTTCGCGCTCTTGGCGGGGGTGATGGCGACGCGCAGCGAGCTGTGGGAGGGCCGCTCGGTGCGGCCGCTCGACTGGCTGGGCATCGTCCTGTGCATGGTGTTCGCGCGCAGCACGGCCATGGCGTTCAACCGGCTGGCCGATCAAGCGTTCGACGCCGAGAACCCCCGGACTCGCGCGCGGCACCTCCCCGCCGGCCTGCTCGCCCGTCCCGCGGTGGTCGCGTTCGTCCTGGTGTGTGCCGTGGGTTTCGTCGCGTCGGCGGCCCTCTTCGGGTACTCCTCGGGTAACCGCTTGCCGCTCATGCTGGCCGGACCCGTGCTGGCGTTTCTCTGCCTGTACTCGTACACCAAGCGGTTCACCGCGCTGTCGCACTTCTGGCTCGGAGCCGCCCTGATGCTGGCACCGCTGTCGACCTGGATCGCCATCCGCGGGCAGGTCGAATGGGCGCCGGTCATCCTGGGGGGCGCGGTGCTGTTCTGGGTCGCGGGCTTCGACATGATCTACGCATGCCAGGATGTGGAATTCGACCGCCGCAAGGGACTTCGCAGCATCCCCGCCCGGCTCGGCGTGCGCGGCGCTCTGGCGCTCGCCGCCGCCTGCCATGCGATCATGGTGCTCTTGCTCGCGACGCTGCCGCTCGTCTTCCCGCTGGGCTGGATCTACGCCGCGGGAGCCGTCGCGGTGGCCGCCCTGCTGGCCTACGAGCATAGCCTGGTGCGGCCGCATGACCTCACGCGAGTCGGCCGGGCGTTCTTCCACGTGAACAGCATCGTCAGCGCCGGCCTCCTGATCGTGACGGCGCTCGATATGTGGCTGTGCAACCGGCCCCCCGGTTGATATCTTGAGCGATTCGCTCGGACGACTACCGCGCCCTGCGAACACTCGGGGCGCACCACGCTGCGAAGAGAGGAATTCACGCGATGGCTGGTCGCATGCAAGAGATCCGGGCCAAGGTCGAAGCCGGCGAACGCCTGGACTTCGCCGATGGTCTCGCACTCTACGAAACGAACGACCTGTTCACGCTGGGCGATCTGGCCAACCAGGTGCGCGAGCGCCGCAACGGCAACTACACGTACTACAACGTCAACACGCACCTGAACGCCACAAACATCTGCGTGTACCGCTGCACTTTCTGCGCCTTCCGGGCAGACCTCAAGAGCCCGAAGGGCTACTTGATGTCGGACGCCGAGATCGCCGAGCGAGCGGCGGAGGCACACGCACGCGGGGCCACCGAGCTGCACATCGTCGGCGGCTTGCACCACCAGATGCCGTTCGATTGGTACGTAAACGTGATCCGCGTCGTGCACGAAGCGGCGCCGGAGATCCACATCAAGGCGTACACGGCGGTCGAGCTGCACTGGTTCAAGGAGCTCACCGGCCTGAGCTACCGCGCGGTGTTCCAGACGCTGATCGATGCCGGTTTGGGCAGCCTGCCGGGGGGCGGGGCCGAGATCTTCCACCCCGAGGTGCGTGACCGGATCTGCGAGCACAAGGCGGACGCGCGAGAATGGTTCGACGTGCACCGCACGGCACACGAACTCGGCCTCAACTCGAACGCCACCATGCTCTACGGGCATATCGAACGCGCGGAGCACCGCATCGATCACCTCATCCGGCTCCGCGAGCTCCAGGACGAGACACGCGGCTTCCAGACGTTCATCCCCCTGGCCTTCCACCCGGCGCATACCAAGCTCGACCACCTTCCGAAGCCGAGCGGCCTGTTGGATCTCAAGACGATGGCCATCAGCCGGCTCATGCTCGATAACTTCCCGCACATCAAGGCGTACTGGGTGATGCTGGGCATCGGCACCGCCCAGGTCGCTCAGTCGTTCGGGTCCGACGACCTCGACGGCACGGTCGTGCACGAGAAGATCTACCACGACGCGGGCGCGGAAACGCCGCAAGAGCTGACGGTCGACGAGATCCGCCGGCTCATTCGGGAAGCGGGGCGCATCCCGATCGAACGGGACACGCTCTATCGCGAGGTGGTGCGGGACGCCAGCGGCTGGAAGGCGGAGCGTCCGATTCTCGTCTAGCGTGCCGCCGGCTTGACCCCGGCCGGTTCCGGGGCGGGGATTCAACCCCGGCGGGTAAACCCTGCCGCTCGCCGTGCAGAACCCATGTAGTCATCACGCTCCGCGTGATGCACCACGTCACGCGCCGGATGAGGGTCACCCGCCATTCCGTGGCAGTCATGTGATTCCCCCACGGAGTGGCACGCCCCCTGGCAGGCCACCGCTCCCGCGCTGGTTCGGTCCGCGGCAGCCTGTGCACCGGTCCCTCGAATCGCAAATCCAAACAACTGAAATTTGAAATCTGAGATCTCAAATCTGAAATCTGAAATCTGAAATCCAGTCTGCCGCTCTCGACCTTGACCCATTTCGCGGCAACCGCTACCTTTCCGCCTCCTTATGGAATCCGCCCCGGCTGCCACGTCAGGGATGACGCGTAGAGCGCCGCCAGGCGCCGCGGCGCTCGCCGATACGCAGCGAGTTTCGCCTGCCTGGTTGGGCCTTGCCGTGGTGCTCGTCGCGGCCCGCGCGTGGACGCTGCACCTCGCCGAACTCGGTTCCCCCGCACACCCCAGGTACCTGCCCTGGCTCCCCCTGGCTGTGTACCAGGATCTTCTCCTGGTCTTCGTGTTAGCCGGTCTGACACGCGTCTGCCTGCAGGCGGTCGCGCGGCCGGGCCTGCGCCGGGCGATCCGTTGCTTCGCCTGGCTGGTCTGCCTGGCGTGCGCCGCGTACGCGGTGGTAGCGGCCGAGGTGTACCGGTTTCTCCACATGCCGCTCACCTATCCGCTGCTCGCCATGTCCGACCACCTGCGAGGCGTGCGGAGCTCGCTGGTCGCCGCAACCACGTCGCTGCGTCTGATGGCGGTCGTTGCGGGCCCTCTGTTCGTCATCGTCTTTGTCGTGGCCGTGCGGCGCCGCGCCTGGCCGGAA
>JBGPMX010000566.1:0-3969 GCA_041487215.1 Planctomycetia bacterium
CGCTTCGAGATGCGATTCGAGTTGCTCGAATCACGTCTCGCTCCCCAGACGCTGCTCGGCGTCGGTTCGGCACTGGCCGCAACCGCGCTGGAGCGTGGAGTCAAGGACGTGCTTCCGGTGTCGATCGTTCCTGTCAGCGCGGCCAAGCAACCAGAGGCACCCGCGCGCGCTGACGCGGCGGCGCCGGCCACGCGGCCGCCGACGACCGAGGCCAGTCCCAAACAGGACACGAGCTCGGACATCGTGTCGGCTTCGAACGGCACCCAGGGGCAGCAGGCGGCGAGCGAGTCGTTGCTGACGCGGCTCGAGTCGGTGCTCGCCCCGATCCTCGTCTCAAGCCTGCCGGAACGACCGCGCGAGCAGGGCGGTTCGCAGGACTCCAAGGCGGAGCCGCGGACCGCGCCGCCTCCCGTCGGCCCCCAGGCGGACCATCCCCAGGACAAGCAAGAGTCCGAACCCAAGTCGTCTGCATCGAAATCGGAAGCCGCATCGCGTCCTGGCACGCCGAGCCCGCGCGAGCCCGACGTCCCGAAGTCTCCGCCCACCGGCAACCCCAAATACTGTGCCGCATCGGCCGGGACCGGCTTGGGCGCCGGTCGGGGCGCCGGCGGGACCCGCGCGACGGTGAACGCGGCGGGCACCACCGTGATTTCCGCGGCGGCCGGCAGCGGCGGCATCCTGCTGCCCGCCAGCCCCGACACCGAGATCGTCGCCCCCTACCAGCGCACGCAGGTCGACGCCGGGGCGAGTTTCCAGGGGCAGTTTGTGGTGCGGCTTCAGACGGGCGCGTCTGCCCCCCAGGTGGCATCCGAACATGGAGCCACCCAGGTCTTCGCGTACCCGCGAACTCCCAACATCAACCTCTGGATGGTTCCCGCAGCTACCGAACCGCAGGCGTACACGGCGCAGCTCACCTGCGATCCACGGGTCCTGGACGCCTACCCGGTGTACCGCCAAGGCTTGAGCACCCGATCGCTCCTCAATGATCCACTGCTCCCTGCCCAGTGGCAGCTCTACAACGTTGGCCAGGCCGGCGGCGCCGCGGGGATCGACGGCCACGTGCAGGCTGCCTGGGACCTCGGCGCGACCGGGCGCGGTGTGACCATCGGGATCGTCGACGACGGGCTGCAGTACACGCACCCGGACCTGGCCGCGCACTATGTTGCGGCGGCGAGTTACGACTTCTTCGGTAGCGACGACGACCCGGCACCGGTGCTCGGCACCAGTTGCAACACGGCGAACTGCCACGGCACCGCGGTGGCAGGCGTGGCGGCCGCCGTGGGCGGGAACGCGATCGGGGTGTCGGGAGTCGCGCCCGACGCCCAGCTCGGGGGCATCCGCCTGGTCGCCGGTGCGACATCGGACAGTCAGGAAGCGCAGGCACTCGCGTGGAGTACCAAGATCCCCGGGCAGTACGACGGCTCGCTCATCGATATTTACAACAACAGCTGGGGGCCCGCCGACACCGGCGTTATCCAGGCGTCCGGGTCGCTCGTCCAGGCGGCCATCACAGACAGCACGATGGCGGGGCGTGGCGGTCTCGGCAGCATCTACGTCTGGGCGGGCGGGAACGGACGGGCTCGATCGGACAACGTGAACTACGACGGCTACGCCAACAACCGCCACGTGATTGCCGTGGCGGCCGTGAACCAGTCCGGAGTCTTCCCGAGTTACAGCGAGCCCGGCGCACCGCTTCTGGTCGCAGCGCCATCCGACAACAACAACAGCACCGGGCGGATCGTGACCACCGACCTGGTCGGCACCGATGGCTACCATCGCACCGACTACACGGACGACTTCGGCGGCACCTCATCGGCCGCTCCTTATGTGTCCGGCGTGATCGCCCTCATGCTGCAGGCCAACCCCAACCTGGGTTGGCGCGATGTGGAGCACATCTTGGTCCACAGCGCGACCGTCAATGACCCGGCCAACAGCGACTGGCTGCTCAACGGGGCGGGCCATCCCGTCAACCACAATTACGGCTTCGGCCTCGTGAACGCCGAGGCCGCGGTGGCGCTGGCACGGAGCTGGCGGAGCGTGGGGCCCGAGCTGCTGGTCGATTCGGGATCGATCGCCGTTTCTCAAGCCATTCCGGACAATAACCCGACCGGCCTGACCCGCACCTTCTCGATCGCCCCGAATATACGCGTCGAAAAGGTAGAGGTCGTCTTCGACGCCACCCACCCCACCCGCGGTGATCTCGATGTCCAGCTCACCTCACCGTCGGGAACGCTGAGCAAGCTGGCGGAGAAGCGCACGACCGATCCCAACGCCAACTACTCGAGCTGGGTGTTCAGTTCCGCTCGCAACTGGGACGAGAGCTCGGCTGGCACCTGGTCACTGACCGTGCGGGATCTGACATCCGGCTCGACCGGCACGTGGAACTCGTGGCAGCTGCGCATTTATGGCACCGAGATCGCTCCGGACAAGAGCGGGCCGCGCGTGGTCGGAGTCATCTCGCAGGACGGCGTGCTGAACGGCGGGACGCTGAGCTCGTTGCGCGTGCAGTTGAGCGAGCCGATCGATGTCAGCAGTTTCACCCCTGGGGACGTCGTTCTTCGCCGCGTCGGCGATGCCCCGATCTCGATCAGCTCCGTCACGCCGGTCGCCGGCACCGGCAACACCGCATTCGACCTGAGCTTCCCTACCCAGTCGGCTACGGGGAACTACCGGCTGGACATCGGCCCGTCGATCGCGGACGTGGCGGGGAACCTGATGAACCAGGACGGCGACGGCACGAATGGCGAGGCGAGCCAGGACAAATACACGGAGTTCTTCACGCTGGCCAAGCAGTTCATCTTCTCGAATGTGAGCGCGAGCTCGAGCGGCACGACGATTTTCGCCGGCACCACAGGGTCGTTCTCGGTCACTCTCCCCGCGGTGACGATTTCCGATCTGAATGTGCTGATGACCATCACGCACAAGCTCCCCAGCGCCGAGCTTCGGGTACAGCTGAGTTCTCCCGAGGGGACGAGCGTGATGATTGCCAACAACAATCCTCTCAATACGAGCACGAACGGAAGCACCTTCACGAACGGGTATTTGGACACCGTGCTGGACGACGACGAGGCGACGGCACCGGTCATCTCGGCGACGACCGCCGACTACCACTACACCAACCGGTACCGGCCGAGCAACCCGCTCTCGGTGTTCGACGGCGCGCACATCGCCGGCTCCTGGACGCTTTCAGTTATGAACCTGAGCGCATCGAACCTCGGCTTCTTCAAGAATTTCTCGCTCATTGTCACGCAGAGCCCGCCCGACATCCGCCTGGATAGCGTCACTAACCTGGACGAGGATCGGTCCAACGTGGAGGTCACGTACAGCGTGATCGGCACGGCGGCGAACCCGTTTGATATCGGCGTGTTCAGCTCGTCCGACGTGGATTTCAACGCCAACAGTGATACGCAAACCGGGACGTTCAGCATCACGGCGGCCGGGGACCTTGCGCTCGGCACGCACACGATCGAGATCAGCGCCAGCCAGTTCCCGGACCCGAGCTTCACGGCCAATCAGGAGCTCTTCAGCCTGGTGGTGATCGATCCGGCGCACAACATCGAGGAGTCGAACAAGGCGAACAACGTAGGCGTGCTTGTGGGCGTCACCCGCTCACCGGACGGGACGCTCTACATCGCTGGCGACCCGTACGCGGCGGACACCATTACCATCACCAATAGCACCGTGACGTTCGCCAACCTGAACGGCGGTGCGCCGGTCTCCTACAGCAGCTCGGGCATCAATGACGTGTTTGTGGAAACGGGTGGCGGCAGCGACACGGTGAATGCGGCCGGGCTGGCGATTAAAGTGCTCGCGATGCTGGGCGGCGGCGACGATTCCTATACCGGAGGGGATCTGGTGGACGCGGTGCTGGGCGGCTCCGGCAACGATACCCTGCTGGGCGGGCCGGGGAACGACCGCCTCTACGGCATGGCCGGTGACGACAGCCTGGACGGCGGGGCAGGGGACGAC
>JBGPMX010000567.1:0-3968 GCA_041487215.1 Planctomycetia bacterium
CACGTTCGCACGCTCGCACGTTCGCACGCCCCACGCTCGCACGCCCTACGCTCGCACGCTCGCACGCCCCAAGAACCGGTCTCGCCCCTCGACCAGTGCTCGCATCTTCCGATCCGCCACCGTCCGGCTCAGCATCCAGAAGCCACAGTCCGGATGCACGTAGGCCACACGGTCTGAACCGAGCACGTGCACAGCGTGCTCGATCCGCGCGGCGATCGTGTCGGCCGTCTCCACGCCGTTGTCCTTGATGTCCACCACGCCGATGCCGATCCGGATCGTCGGCTTCACGTCGCAGAGGCATTCCAGCTCGCCGTAACCGCGGCGCGCGAACTCCAGGATCAGGTGATCGCATTCGAGACGGTTCAGGAACGGGACGAGCGCCGACCAGAGGCCGCGCTGCACGCTCTGGCCGCCATAGTTGCCGAAGCAAACGTGCACGCCGCGGGGCGTATTCGGCCGCACCGCCGCGAGCACGCGATTGATCGCCTCGGCCGCCCACGGACCCTCCTCGGGGTGGCCCGAGACATTGGCTTCGTCGATCTGGACGGCATCGGCGTCAAGCGCCGCCAGCTGGGCCGCCAGCACCGCGGCCAGCGCGCTCGCCAGACGCGCAGGGCTGCCGTAATGATCGTCCATCAGGACCTTGGCGAGCATATGCGGGCCGGTGAGCGTTAACTTGAGCGGCTTCGTGGTCAGCGCTCGCGCGGTGCCAAAGTCCTCGGCCAGGTCGAGCACCCCCTCGCCGACCGCGCCCCGCACCACGCCGGCCGGCCGGGCGCGGTAGCCCGCCACTTCCTGCACTTGAAAACGCGCCAGGTCCGTGCGCGTCAGCCGGCTGTCGATGCCCGACATCCGCGTGATGAAGTAGTCGATCATCCCGTTGGTCTCGGGATGGTTCACGTCGAAGCGGCCCAGTTCCCCGTCGGCCAGCAGATCGATGCCTGCGAGCTCCTGCGTCTTGAGCACGACCATCATGGCATCGACCAGCGCCGCCCGCGTGGGATGGGCGCGGAGCCAATCGGGAACGGGATAACTGCCGACCACCGTGGTCTGGGGAGCGGGCGGGTGGCCAACGCCCGCGTTGCTTCGTCCGGTGCTCACAAGGGTGCCTCAGGACCAGAGGAACGTTCCACAAGACGAGCGCGGCGCGTCAGCCACAGCAGCACGGCCCCCGCACTGGCGGAGACGACCGCGTTCGTGCCCCACAGGGATGCCGGCATGGCGATCCAGGTTCCAAGCAAAAGGGCGAAGCCACCCCAAACCAGCAGCCCCCACGCGCAGAGCCGGACCACGGCGGCATGCCGCACGGGATCGCGCGCCGCGAGCAGGAAAAACGCGCCCAGCCAGGCGGCCATGCCGCACGCCGTGCGGTAGAAGTAGTCGGGGTAGCGCAGGTAGTAGTCGGGGGAAGTCTCGGCGCCAAGCCAGGTCACCAGCTCGCGCAGCTGCGCCACGCGCAGGAACAGGCCGGTCAGGCCCGCCGCCACGAGGATCATCCCGTACGCCGCGAGCAGCCAGCGCACCGCCGGTCGCGCACCCCCCACATCGCACTCCCGTGCCGTTCTCTTCGTGAACGGTCCTCATCATAGCGACTGCGGGGCGTGCCACCCAAAGGAAGACGAAACCAGACGATTGAAACCGCTTCGTCTTCGTGTACACTGAAACGTCGCCGTCCGGCTTCTTCCGGACGGCGTCGGCACACGGCCGGCTGCTCGCCAAGCCGGTCCGGACCGATCACGGCGCCCAGGCATATCTGTAACGGGCGCGTCAGATCTCCGGATTCGAACCAGAATGCAAGAAATGCCGAGGCACTCTCCACCCCGAGCCCCGCTCGCCCTCTTCGGACTCGTCGCGCTGAGCGCGTCCCTGGCGCTGGCCGCCTACGCGCTCCTGCAGGCCCGAGAGACGGCACGGCAGCAGGCGCGAACGGCGCTGGCCGAACGGGATCGTGCGAGGCAGGCCGAGACGCTCGCCGCCGCGCGGCTGGCGGCCGTCCGCACACGCCTCGGGGGCGTTCCGGGCCAAGATTTCGACGACATGCTGGCGGAACTGGACGAGGAGATCGCGCGGCTGGGTGGCGGCAGCCCGAACGACTCCTACGTGGCCGTCGCGCGGCGGCTGGCCGACCTGCTCAAAAACAGCGAGGACGAGTTCGAGCACGTCCTGGCCGACAAGCAGGAGCTGGAACGAAACTACGAAGCGCAACACGGCATCAAACAGGCCGCGATCCAGGAGGCGGCCACGGCGACCCAGCAGGCGCGGAGCGAGCTCTTTGCCGAGCGCGCGGAGTTCGAGAAGAAGATGACGAGCAAGGACGCCGAGATTGCCGCGATCATGGACCGAGCCAGCACGCTCGCCGCCCGGCTGGAAACCGAGCGGCGCGACAAAGCCAAGGTGCGTGAAGAGCTGCTCACCCAGGTGAACAAGCTGCGCAAGGTACTGGTCGAGGCGCGCGCGCCGTACACGCCGAGCGCGCTGGCGCACCAGAAACCCGACGGAAAAGTGGTGCGATCCAGCGCCGCGACTCGGACCGCCTGGGTCAATATCGGCAGCCGCGACGGCGTGCAGCCGCTGCTCACGTTCAGCGTGCAGCCGCAGGGCTTCAGCGGCAACCCGTACACCAAGCCGAAGGCGAAGCTCGAGGTCGTGCGCGTGGTGGCACCGGACCTCTCCGAGGCACGGATCGTGGAGCAGACACTGACCAACCCGGTGCTCGACGGCGACCTGCTTTTCAACCCCGCCTGGAGCCCGGGGCGCGTGATGCGGTTCGCTCTGGCCGGCCTCCTGGACCTGGACGAAGACGGCCGCGACGACCGACCGCTGGTGCGGCAGCTCATCGAGCGGGCCGGGGCGCGGATTGATGCCGAGGTGCTCGCGGACGGCACGCAGCGCGGCGAGGTCAATGTCGAGACGAACTATTTCATCCGCGGCAAGGCCCCGGAACCGATCGGGCCGGCCGCACAGCACACCATTCACGCCATGGCAGAAATGGAACGCACGGCGCTGGACTACGGCGCCGTGGTCATCGAGCTGGGCAAGTTCCTGGACTTGATGGGCTACTCCAGGCGGCACGGCGCGGCCGCCGCCGCTCCGACCCGCCCGCGGCTGGCTCCCGTCGATAACCCGAGCATCCGCCGCGCCACCCCTTCCAGCGTCGCCAACTGAGCATGGCTGCGGCGCGGCCGCGTCTCAGAGCGGCCGAATCGGGGCCTTGGGGCCGGGCAGTAGAGGCACGAGTGGACCGAGTGCCTCGACGATCTGCTCCCACGACCAATCTTCGACCATGGAGCGGAACTTCAAGAGCGCGCCGGAAGAAATGAACGCCAGCGCGAGCCGGCAGTTGTCGGTCGTGGAGTGGAGTGCCAGGGCGACCTCTTCCAGGTTCGCGCCGTGGCACACCAGCTTCTGCGCCGCGCGTCCGAGCTGATCGAGCAGCTCCGCCCAGTTGCGCGGCAGGGTCGCGCCCGCCGCATCTCGGCCGCGTACCATAGTCCCCTCTCTTTCTTGACCCCGCGTCATTACCCGGCAGTGCGTTGCGCGGATTTCCAGACCACGCGCCCCGTGGCATCGAGCACCGCAATCTGAGCGCTGGGCCCCGAATGCACCTGTGCCAGCTCCATCGCCTGGCGCAGGTTCGCAACAGCCTGGAATCGCTCACGCCCCTCGCGCTCGGTACGCACCAGAAAATGTCCTCGCGCCCTCATAGGCCGGACCCCGCTGCAAAACCTGGTGCATTGGCCTCGTCTGCCCCCTTCCTCGTGTGCAATCGATGTGCCAGGGTGCCGGCTGGGGGCCATGCCACCGTGCTGTCAATCGCAATGGCATGCGAAGCATCCGGTTGCGATGGATACCGCCCGATCACAAAACAGGCAAGCTGTACCAGATGTACGGAAGTGATGCAAAAATGTTTGATCCTGCGCTCATGGGATGCCGGGAGTCGACCGGCCGCGTGGGTTACACTAGAACGG
>JBGPMX010000568.1:0-3955 GCA_041487215.1 Planctomycetia bacterium
CACCATGAGCGCCCGGTTGCTCAGCGAGCGGCTGTTCATCATTGCGCGCGCCGAAGACGAGCGGTCCGAGGAGAAGCTGCGGCGCGGCGGGGCGAGCCGGGTCGTCTCGCCGTACGTCACCGCGGGCACGCACGTGGTGCAGGCCGTGCTCCGCCCCACGGTCACCGACTTTCTGGATTTCGCGACGCGCGTCGAGCACATGGAGCTCAATATTGAAGAGACGCAGATTGGGCCGGGCAGCCCGCTGGTTGGCAGCACGCTCAAGGAGAGCCGGATGCGGCAGGACCTGCGGCTCATCGTGGTCGGGATCAAGAAGGGGTCGGGGGCGATGCTGTTCAATCCGGCTCCCGAAGCGCGCATCGAAGCCGGCGACATCCTGGTAATACTCGGGCACCGCCAGGACCTCGATCAGCTACTCGCCCGCGCCGGCGCGTGAGGCCACCGGCGCCGAGCGTGCGGCCGCCGCGCGGTGCAGCGGTGGCCATCATCGCCCGAGAGCGAGTTTCCGTGAGGGCGGGGAAGCGCGATAGCCCGCTGAAGATCCCCGGGGGCTGGTATCCTGGACATTTCTTGTCCTATCCCCGGTTCGTTTCCCCGCTCTCCAACGGTCGGCCAGACCTAGTCCTCAAGCTTTCGCAGTTTCCGAACCGATGAAACTGCTTGGAACGATGGCACTTCTCGCGGCCAGCGAACGCCATCGCGTCCCAGCCCGGATGATTCAGTTGCCTGGACATTCGGCGACACCGTGTCACAGGGAAGCCTGACGCGCCAGCGAAGGAATGTCGTTGCGGCCCTTTCGCTTGCGCTTCTGGCTTCAAGCTGTAAATGAATAAGCCGGGCTAGAACACCGCTCTGCGGCCCGTCGCTCGAGCGGCTCTCAAGCACCGATCCAACGGGAGGTCTTCATGCCGTGGATCCGTTCCGGCAGAGCGCAGATCTACTTCGAAACGAAGGGCGGGAACGGGCCACCCCTGGTCTTGATCCGCGGATTCGCCAGCACCATCGAATCCTGGAACGGTATCGCCGAGGATCTGGCGCGGGACCACCGCATTGTGCTGCTCGACAACCGCGGCGTGGGCCGCAGCAGCACCCCCGCGGGAACCTACAGCGTGGCGGTCATGGCGGATGATGTTGCCGCCGTCCTCAACGCCACGGGAATCGCGTCGGCGCACGTCGTCGGCACATCGATGGGCGGCATGATCGCGCAGGAGCTGGCGATCGCGCATCCGGGCCGGGTGCGCTCGCTGGTCCTGGCCGGAACGAGCTGCGGTGGATCGCACGCCTTCCCGCTCTGCACGCGCGGGGTTCTGGCTATCGCCCTGGCCGCGGCGCTCCCCCCGCGGCTCCGCGCACGCGTTTCGTCGTTCGCCACGCTCTCGCCGAACGCACGTCGCACGCGTCCGGAACTCATCGAGCACCGTGCCGAGCTGCTCAGCGCCAGCATGACCCCCGTCGTCGGCCTCGTGGGACAGGCCTTCGCCGTCTTCCGGCATGCGACGGCCCCACGGCTCGGCCGCATCCGCGTGCCCACGCTCGTCATCCACGGTGAGTCGGATAACCTCATCGATTGCCGCAACGCCGATGTTCTGGGCCGGTTAATTCGCTGCGGCCGCGTCGAGCTCTGGCCCAACGTCGGCCACGACCTGGCGACCGAAGCGCCCGAACTGATGGCTCGCCGAGTACGCGACCACGTGCGGGACACCGTTTACCGGCCCCACCTTTATCGAAACCCGGCCACTTCCGCCCGCCCCGTGCGGGCGGCGCGCCGCGCTGCCGTGCTCGGCTGGCCCACCCCCGAACCATCCGCCCTGGAGGCCGAGCGGTGGGCGGAACCTGCCTGAGGGTCCACCCAAACAACTCTTCTCCGCCATCTTTACACAAATCGAGCGCGGTTCCGAACAAACCTGTTCACGCGCGAGGCAATCGTCAAAAGTTGCCCAGCCTGTACCGTCGATACATGACATGAAGGGCGATTCTTTTGCCCTTGCCCGCCTCGTCGAACAGGCACGAGGCGCGGACGCGCGGCCCGGTACGGAGGTATGGATTCGATGGCGCTCGAGCATTTGCTAGTCGCGGCGCTCTGGATGGCGACGGCTTCGGAGCCGGTGGGCACGCCCTCGGCTGCCGAGCCCCGAGTGCCGGCCCCGGCGGCCAGCCAGGAGCGGCCGGGGTTGTTGGCGCGGATCAGGAGCCGCTTGTTCATCAGCCGGCGCGGCCGAGCGGACGCACCGAACGCGGCCGATCAACCGCGCGCCGGCCAGGGCGTGACGCCGGCGAGCCTCGAGACTCCGGAGATGCCCGCCACGCCCGAACGCGCTGAGCCGCCGCGTTTTGGACTGTTCTCGAACCGGCCCCCTCGTCCCTCGACCGCTGCGGACCCGCGCACGGAACGCAAACCGCTTCTGAGCCAGCTCCGAAACGTGTTCTCCGATCACAAGCGCGATACGCCGCGCAGCTCGCCTCAAACCGTAACTTCCGCGGAGCGGCCAGCCGCCACGCAGCAGCTGCTCGCGTTCGAGACCGAAGTGGGCTCCGCGCCCGCTCAGGCGGAGCCCCCGAGCGGGGACGCACTCTGGGACAATCCGGTGCCCGTCAAGACTCGGCCACAACCGATCGCACGCGTCATCAAGCGCCATGCCGACGAGCAGCCGCTCGAAGCAGATGCTCCCGCGCACGCCGACACCAAGAAAGTTGGCGGTGCCGATCCGGACCGAGCGGTTTCGGATAGCGCGGATGGCGACCCAACCGCTGCGGGAAACGCGGACGCTGCCGAGGCGGTCGAAGCGCTGCCGGAAGGCGATAGCATCGGCCAGCCCGAAGAGCCCGGCGCGGCGGGCGAGAGCCCGAGCGATGCGGAGCAGGAGGCACCTGCGGAAGACGACCTGTCGGGGAGCGAGGAATCCGCGTCACGCAACTCCGACCCGCTCGCGCGTCTGCTCGCCCGCGTCTCGCAACGTTCGGTTAGGCCGGCGAAGGCAGCGTTGCCGGGGGATTCGTCCGGCACTCGGCCTGAGCCATCCGCGCGGCCTATCGAGGCGACGGCGGAGCCGGAACGCCCCGAGCTCTTGCTCGCCAATCTTGCGACCGATGCGACGGATCCGATCGATCCGACCAATCCGGACGGCGGCGCGATCCCGCCGCTCGACGAGTCCGCGGAGCCGGCTGAGGCGGCTGCCGCGAGCGCTGCGGCCGAAATGGTTGTGGTCACCGAGGCATCCCCGAGCCGGCCGTGGGCAGCCGCTCAGCCGAGCGCGCGGCCCGAGGACGCAGAGCAGGGGGACATCGCGGCGGCGGCGTTCCAGGCGTCCCCTTCCGCTCCAACGCGGTCACGCCTGAACATTCCCCATGTCAGCGCCGCGCCCCGCGTGAAGCCGCAGGAAAAGCCGGCACGTCCCGCGTTCGCCGCGGTTTCGGCGGCGAAGCTTCCCGCTGCGACCAGCATCCCGGCCCCGGTTCAGGAGAACCTCATCGCATCGGCCGCGCCGGTCGTCGTAGCCGAAAACGAGCCAGCCGAGCCGCTCGCCTCCGAGCCGGCGGAACCGCCCGCGAGCGAGCTGGCCAAGCAGAACCCGCAGTCGAGACCGTCCGCCGTCGCCGCACTGGGCACGCTCCGTGGTGTTCCGCTCGAGTACTATCCGGCGATCGTGCTGCTGCTGATCGGGATCGGCTCCGTGCTGTTGTCCCGTTGGCGGCGCGGGGAGCGATCCGAGGCGAGCTCGATCCCGGCGCACGCGGCGGGCCCTCCGACGCCGCCGAACTGGTCCGCGGGCATGGCGATGGAGGGCGGCTACGCCGGCGAGACTGCTCGGGCGAACCGCGCGCCGAGCCTTTTCGGTGCGTTCACCACGGCGATCGGCCTGGCCATCGTCGCCGTGGGCGTGACGGCGATCGCCCGCGCGCAGCTCGGGCAGGAGATCGAGCTGTTCCGGCCCGGCATGGTGGTCGCAGCAGGGGG
>JBGPMX010000569.1:0-3936 GCA_041487215.1 Planctomycetia bacterium
CAGCTCGCACGCTGGACCATGGAGAGCAAGGGGGTGTACAGCCTGCGCTTCCAGCTGCTCATGTTCGTGCTGCTCTTCATCGGCTTCGCCATCAAGGTGCCGGTCTTCCCGTTCCACACATGGCTGCCGGATGCGCACGTCGAGGCCCCCACGCCGATCAGCATGATCCTGGCGGGAGTGCTCCTGAAGATGGGCGGGTACGGTCTGATCCGGATCGCCTACCCGCTCTGCCCGCTGGCCGCGATGTACCTGGCCTGGCCGCTGGCGCTGCTCGGCGTCTGGAACATCATCTACGGCGCGCTGGCCGCCATGGCCCAGACCGACTTCAAGAGGCTGGTCGCCTACAGCTCGATCAGCCACATGGGCTACGTGATCCTCGGGCTGGCGGTCTGGAGCCTGCCTGGCATGAGCTCGTCCATCTGGTCGATGGGCGTCAATGGCGCGATGTTCCAGATGATCGCACACGGCATCAGCTCGTCGGGCATGTTCTTCCTGGTCGGCGTGATCTACGACCGCGTGCACCACCGCGACCTGTACCGCTTCGGCGGGCTGTTCAGCCTAATGCCGGTGTACGGGGGGCTGTCGTTTGGCATCTTCTTCGCCGGGCTCGGCCTGCCAGGACTCTGCGGGTTCGTGGGCGAGGTGATGACGGTGCTCGCCGCCTGGCAGTTCAGCCGGACCCTGGCCGTGATCGCCGCGCTGGGCGTGATCCTCACGGCGGGATACATCCTCTGGACGCTGCAGCGGGTTTTCCTCGGCGTGCGCCCCGCCCAGCTCGGTCACGGGCACGAGCAGCCGCTGCCGGACATCACGTTCCGCGAGATGCTCTGCGCGGTGCCGCTCCTGATCCTCGCCATTGCGCTCGGCGTCTACCCGAGCCTGCTACTTGGTTTCATGGAGCCGACCGTGACGTCGCTGGTGCGCAGCCTGAGCCACGTGGAGCGGTACGCGGCGCTGGTTCACTTCTTCCGCTGAAACACCCCGGAACACCGATTCCCGATGAGCCTCACGGAAACCCTGAGCCACGTCTCCCACGACCTGAGCCGCTCGCTGCGTGGTTTTGCTCCCGAGCTGGTCGTGGTGCTTTGCATCGTGCTGCTCTTGTTCCTCCGGCTGTTCGTACGCTCGCCGCGGGCGAGCATGGGCGGCCTGGCGCTGGTCGGCACGCTGGTCGCCCTGATCTTGGCGGTGGTGCAGCTGATCAACGGGACCATGCCGCGTGATGAGTCGATCACGAACAGCCGCCTGGCGGGGCCGTTGTCGCAGATGCTGCGCACGTCACCGGCGGCCAACCACGACGAGCCGGTGGACCTGTTCACGGGCCCGGCGCTGCGGGCGAGCCGGCCGCCCAACGGGATGCTGCGGCTTGACGGATTCACCGTGTTCTTCCGCCTGTTCCTGCTCTCGTCCACGGGGCTGGTGATCTGGCTGACGCTGCTCACGGGCGTCCCCGACGCGGAAGACTCGCCGGACTTCTACACGCTGCTGCTTGGCGCCACGCTGGGCATGTCGCTGATGGCATCGGCGAACCACCTGCTCATGGTATACATCGCGGTGGAGATGGCGAGCCTGCCGTCGTACGCCATGGCGGGGTTCCTGAAGGGGCGTCGCGAGGCGAGCGAGGCGGCGCTCAAGTATGTGGTGTTCGGCGCCGGCGCGTCGGGCATCATGCTCTACGGGATCAGCCTGCTGGTGGGGCGGTACGGCACCGCGCACATCCCGACGCTCGCCCGCGCCATTGCGGCGGGGGGCGGGTCGGTGAGTGGCATCCTGCTGGTCGGCGTGCTCCTGGTCCTGGTCGGCGTCGCCTTCAAGATTTCGGCGGTGCCGTTCCACTTCTGGTGCCCGGACGTTTTCGAGGGGGCGGCGGCCGAAGTGGCCGCGTTCCTGTCGGTGGCGTCCAAGGGCGCGGCACTCGGCCTGCTGGCCCGTCTCAGCATGACCCTGGCGACGACCGCGTCCGTGGCGGGCAGCGTCGAGCGGCCGCCGGTCGACGTCTACGTGGGCGCCGTCATCGCCTTCCTCGCGGCGATCACGGCCACGTACGGCAACCTGGCCGCGTACGCGCAAACGAATATGAAACGGCTGCTCGCGTTCTCGACGATCGCGCACGCCGGCTACATGATGATGCCGCTGGCCGCCGCGCTGGCGGTGGCGCGGCGATCGGTTTCCGAGGCGCAGGAGGCGCTGAGTGCGCTGGTCTTTTACCTGGTGATCTACTTGTTCATGAACCTTGGCGCCTTTGCCGTCGTCGCGCTCATCCGCAATGCGATCCGGTCCGAGGATCTCAAGGACTGGGGCGGCCTGATCCGCCGCTCGCCGTTCCTGACCGTGGCCATGGCCGTGTTCCTGCTCAGCCTGACCGGGCTGCCGCCTCTGGCCGGTTTCGCGGCGAAGTTCCGCATCTTCGCCGTGCTGTACGACGCGCGTCTGTACTGGCTGCTTGTCGTCGGGTTGGCCAACACGGTTTTCAGTCTCTTCTACTACATGCGCGTGCTGCGCGTCATGATCATCGACAGCCCGGTCTCGGAGGCTCATTCCTGGACGGTGCCGCCGCGCGTGGCCGTCTATTGCGCGCTGTTCATCCTGGTCAACGTGGGGTTCATGATCGTCGGCAAGGCGTGGGACGCCGTCGACGGCCTGACCCGCTTCGCCGTGCCCGACCTGCTGGGTCCGTCCTGAGCCCGTGCCGGCCGGAATGCGCGGCAATTCCCTTGCGGTTGACGCCAAGCATGACGACCGACAGCCTGCCCATCCTCGAACAAGCGTTCCGGCGTGAGTGCCGATCGCTGGCGCAGTACCTCGGCGAGAGCTGGCCGTGGACACGGCGCAAGCACGGGGCGGCCCAGGACCTGCTCCGTGCCATCATCGACGATGAACGCCGCTGGGCGGCCCGGCTGGCGGACCTGATCGAGCAGGCGGGCGGCGTGCCCGCGCCGGGCAACTATCCCACCGAGTTCACCGAGCTGCACTATCTGGCGCTCGGCTTCATGCTCGACCGGCTGGTACGGTTCATCGACGCGGCCGTGGTTCGGCTCGAGCGCGATCGCGCGGCGGGCATCGACAACCCCGCGGCGCGTGCGCTGTTCGAGGAGATGATCGAACGCAAGCGCGGCCAGAGCGAGGCGCTGCACAGGCTCGCCGCGGCCCGCGTCGTCCCGGCCGCGCTCGGCTAGCGGACCGCTGGCACCGAGGTGCGACGCTAGTACTCCGTCGCTCTTGGAATGACACGTGGCAGGTTGTCATCCTGAGCGGAGCGAAAAACGAGCGCAGCGAAGGATCTCGGTAGGACGCCAAGGAATACGCCGCCGCGAAGCACGGCCGACTCGTTGCACTCGCCGTCCGTCGCATCCGTCAAAGCAAGATGGAACTCATCGACACCCACGCGCATCTCGATGACGAGCAGTTTCAGACCGATATCGCGGGCGTTATCGACCGGGCGGCTGCTGCCGGAGTCGTCGCGATCGTTGCCGTCGGCACCACGCTGGCGACGAGCCGGCGAGCGATCGCGCTGGCGCGCGGGCACCGCTCGCTGCGCGCGGCCGTCGGCATTCATCCCAACCACGTGAGCCAGGCGGGTCCCGACGACTGGGACGCCATTCGGCAGCTCGTGACCGAGGCGGAAGTGGTGGCGATCGGAGAAACCGGCATCGATCGCTTCCGCGATCACGCCCCGCTCGACCTTCAGCTCGATTTCTTCCGTCGTCACCTGGCGCTCGCGGCCGAGCGTGACCTGCCGGTGGTCATCCACTGCCGGGACGCGGACGCCGATGTACTGGCGCTGCTCGAAGAGCAGGCGGCGTCCCGGCGTGTGCGCGGGGTGATGCACTCGTTCACCGGGCTGCCGGCCACGGCCGCGCGCTCCGTGGAGCTGGGGCTTCACATCTCCTTCGCCGGTCAGATCACCTACAAGAACCGGAAGTTTGATGCGCTGCG
>JBGPMX010000570.1:0-3926 GCA_041487215.1 Planctomycetia bacterium
CGCAGCGGCACGATCCGCTGGCCATGCGCGTGCGGTACGACATGGAGATGGTCGATCCCCCCGCCGCGCTCATCGACCTGGAGCCGACGCTCGAGAAGGACCCGCACGACACCATCACGCGCCGCGCCGTCGGGCTGTACCACCTGGAAGCGGGGCGTTCCGATGAGGCGCGCGCGCAGCTCTACCCGTGCGTGCGCGAGGCGCCCGACCAGCCGATCGTGTGGGAAGCCTGGCTCGTGTGCCTGTACCGCACGGCGGACCTGGCCGGTCTCAAGCAGGCGGTGGCCGAGCTTCCGGCGGCGGCGGACGAGTCGGCCGAGTGCTGGAAGTATCGCGCGATCGCGGCCGAGCAGGAGGGGGACGTGGAGCGCGGCATCGCGGCGGCGCGGCGCGCCATCGACCGCGCGCCGGGGGACGCGGAGAACCACCACCGGCTCGGGCAGCTCCTGCTACGCGAGGGGGAGAAGGCCGAAGGCCAGCAGGAGCTCGCGCAGTCCCAGGCCCTGGCGGACGCGCGGCAGGAGCTGCGCGATCACTTCGACGACTACCGCGCCCGCTGGGCCCGTGAGGCCGCCGAGGAACGCGCGAGCATCGCCTACCAGATCGGCCAGGCCAGCGCGAAGCTCGGCCTGCTGCGCGACGCCGCGGCCTGGTACCGCGCGGCGCTCTCCGAGAGCCCGTCCGATGCCGTGACGATCCAGGCGCTCGAGGCGGTGCGGCAAGCGGAGCAGGCGCCGGCACAGGACGCGCCCGCCGCGCCGCAGCGGGCCGATTAAACCGGCAGGTCGTAGAACCGCAGTTTGCCGGAGATGCGTGTAGCTGGGTCTCTCCGAGACCCAGAACGGGATTCCCCGTGCGTGGCTGGCTCTCTCCGAGACCCCCAGCGGGTTTCGGAGAAACCCGACTACACAGAACGGGGCGGGGACAAGGGGTATTCTGCCAAACTGGGCGGCTGCGTAGAACAGCGAGGAGCGGACATGACGCGGGCGCCGTGGCTGTGGTGGATCGGCGGGACCCTCGCCGCCGTGGCGCTCGCGGCCGCCGCCGGGGGGGTCGGGCGTCGCGCGCTACCCCGCCTGGCCGTGGTCCGCCAGCTGGCCGATCGCGGACGCTGGGAGCTGGCCGGTCAGGAGATCGATAAGTACCTCGCGCGGCGGCCGTCCGACGCGGATGCGCTCTTGCTCGCCGCGCGGATCGCGGGCGGCCGGCAGGATCTCGAGCGCTGCGTGGCCCTGCTCGAGCGCGTTCCCGCCGGCTCCGCGCGGCAGGCCGAGGCACTGGTGCGGCAGGGGCAGGCGCTGCGTGCCCTGGGCTACGGGCGGCGCGCCGAGGCGGTGCTCCGGCAGGCGCTCGAGCTCGCTGGCCCGAACCGCGCGCTCCCCGCCGACCGCCAGTCCGCGCTGGCCGAGCTCGTCTCGCTCTGCCACGTCGAACAACGCATGCGCGAGGCCCGCGAGCTGCTCTGGCGGATGTACCCCGAGCACCACGAGAAATGGCGGCTGCTCATCAACCTCGCTCGGCTACAAAACCGCAGCCCGAACGCCCAAAAGATGATCGCGCTCCTGGACACAATGGTCGCCAAGGACCCTGAAGACATCGACGCCTGCCGCGCGCGCGCGGTCTCCCACGCGGAGCTGTTCGACTGGCCGCGCGCCGACGACGAGGCCACGCGCTGCCTCGCCCTGCGCCCCGATGATCCAGGGTGCGTGGCGGTGCTGCTCGAGTGCTACCTGGCCGAGCAGCGCTGGGCCGAGATGGACGCCCTGCTCGAGCGACCCGGGGTGGACGCGGGCGACCCGGCCGTCTGGCGTCTCAGGGCGCGGCGCCGCGAAGCGGCCGGCGACCTGGCCGGAGCGGAGCAGTGTTTCCGGGAATCGCTGCGCCTGGAACCGCTCCATCCCGCCACGCATTTTCAGTTCGCGCAACTGCTGCGACGCACCAGGCGGCCCGAGGCTGAAGAGCATCTCGATCAGTTCCGTGAGCTCCGGCAGCACCAGAACGAGATCGAGAAGTTCCTGACCAATTACGCGGCGGACAGCGCCGCCGCATGGCAGCGGCCCAAGGCGGCCGACTGCGCGGAAATGGCCGAACACTGCCGGGTGCTGGGGCGAGCCGAGGAGGCGCGTGCATGGCTCGAGGAGGCGCTGCGGCAGCAGCCCGACCTGGCCGACGCGCGCGAACGCCTGCGCGCGCTCCGGTCGGGGCCGCCGGTTGGCGCGCCATGAAGCGGGAGGGCAATGCCGGTTGCGCGCCCCCCGTGCCACTTCTGAAAAGGCCGACGCCATGATCCGACGCGGCTGCGCTTTGCTGAGCGTCGGGCTGTTCTCGGTTCCGATACTCGCCTGCACCCCTCGGCCCAGCCCGCCCGCGAACGCCCGATCGGCCTCGCTGGTAACCCCCGCGGCAGGTGACACCGCGCGCGGCGGGCAAGCCCCGATCGTGTTTCGCGCCATGGATCTCCCGTTCCAGTTCGACCAGGGAAAGTCCGGAGCCGCCTGGCCGGTCGAACCGGTGGGCGGGGGCGTGGCGATCGCCGATTTCGACGGGGACGGCCGGCCCGATCTGTTCTTTGCCCAGGGAGTGCCGCTGCCGGTCGGCAGCGCCTCGGATCCCCCCGCGGACGTGCTGCTCCGGAACGCCGGCGCGCGGCGCTGCGACGACGTCTCGTCAGCGGCCGGCCTGGTCTCCAGGGGCTACGGCATCGGAGTCAGCGCCGCGGATTACGACGGGGATGGCTTCCCCGATGTTTATGTCACGCGCTACGGCAAGAACACGCTGTGGCATAACGAGGGGGACGGCCGGTTCACGGATCGGACCGATGAAGCGGGGGTCGGCTGCGAGCTCTGGAGCCTCGGCGCCGCCTTCGCCGATCTGGACGGCGACGGGAACCTGGACCTGTTCGTCGCGAACTATTTCGAATTCAATCCGGCGGATGCGCCGTTTGCGCGCGATCCGGTGACAGGCGCGGCGGAGTATGGCGCGCCGGCCAAGTTCCAGGGGCAGCCCGATGTCCTGTACCGCAGCGACGGCGCCGGCCACTTCGATCGGGTCAGCGCCGCGTCAGGCCTGGTGGAACACGCGCGCGGCATGGGCGTGCTGGCCACCGACTTCGACGACGACGGGTGGGTGGACATCCTGGTGGCCAACGACGCGCAGAAGAATGCGCTCTGGCGTAACCATGGCGACGGCACCTTCGACGACGTCGCCACTGACTGGGGCATCGCGTGCAACGCCGAAGGGCAGGTCGAGGCGAACATGGGGATCGCCTACGGCGACGTCGACCGCGACGGCTTGCCCGATGTCCTGATCTCGCACTTCGTTCATGAGCACGCGACGCTCTGGCGCGCCGGGCGCGGCGCGGACGGCAGCCTGCTGTTCCGCGATAACACGTTCCCCGCGGGGATCGGTCTCGCCAGCCGGTCCAGCACCGGCTGGGGCGTCGCCTTTGGGGACTTCGACCAGGACGGGCTGCTCGACATCATGCTCGTGAACGGTCACATACGCCCGGAGCCGCCCGGCGTACTGGCGAACCCGCCGCTCCTCTGGCATAACCGGGGTGCCGGGCGCTTCGAGGAGTGCGGCCCCGGCGCGGGTGGCTACTTCCGATCGAAGCACCAGGGGCGAGGCCTCGCCGTGGCGGACCTGGACGGCGACAATAAGCTGGACGTCGTGGTAGTGCACCACGGGGAGCCCAGCGTCGTACTCTGGAACGAGACGCCGCATGCGGGGAACTCGGTCCTGGTCGATCTAGTCGGCGCGGGAGCGAACCGGGACGCGATCGGCAGCCGGCTGACCGCTTGGGTTGGTGAGCGGGTGATCGTCGCCACGCGCGATGGCGGCGGCGGTTACCTCTCGACCAGCGACCGCCGCCTGCACATCGGGCTAGGGGATGCGATCACGATCGATCGGCTCGAGGTGCGCTGGCC
>JBGPMX010000571.1:0-3918 GCA_041487215.1 Planctomycetia bacterium
CGTTCTTGCAGGCGATCATGCACACCGGCGAGGCACAGGCGGCCGGCGGACGCGCCGGGGAAGGAACGACGCACGGGCTCTCGCGGTCGCTGACCGAGCTCGGCCTGGAACTCGCTCGTTTCAAGACCGGCACGCCGCCGCGGCTGAACGGCCGCACCATCGATTTCTCAGGCCTCGAGCGGCAGGACGGCGACCCCGTTCCCGTGCCGTTTTCGTACAGCACCGATCGGATCGCCACGCCCCAGCTCCCCTGCCACATCACCTACACGAACGCGGCGGTCCATGAGCGCATCCGCGCGAACCTGCATCGTGCGCCAATGTACAGCGGGCGAATCCGCTCACGCGGACCACGCTACTGCCCCTCGATCGAGGACAAGGTCGTGCGGTTCGAGGGAAAGGACCGGCACCAGATCTTCCTCGAGCCGGAAGGGCGCCACACCCTCGAATATTACGTGAACGGCATTTCCACCAGCCTGCCCAAGGACGTGCAGGAAGAGATCCTTCACCTGATCCCGGGGCTCGAGCGCGCCGAGATCATGCGGTTCGGCTACGCGGTGGAATACGATTACGCCCCGCCCACCCAGCTTCTCCCGACGCTGGAAACGAAGCGGGTCGCCGGGCTTTACCTGGCTGGCCAGATCAACGGCACGACGGGCTACGAAGAAGCGGCAGGGCAGGGTCTGCTGGCGGGCATCAACGCAGCGCTGGCGATCGCCGGCCGGCCCCCGCTGGTGCTCGACCGCGCCCAGGCGTACCTGGGTGTCCTCATCGATGACCTGGTGACCAAGGGGACGGACGAGCCGTACCGCATGTTCACGTCGCGCGCGGAATACCGGCTGCTGCTGCGGCAGGACAATGCGGACCGCCGGTTGGCGCCGCTGGGGCGCCGCGCCGGCCTCGTGGGGGACGCGGCCTGGAAGCGGGTCGAGGCCAAGGAGTCCGCGGTCGCCGCCATGCTGGAGCGGCTTGCCACGCGGCGCTGGGAGGGCAAGACGCTGGCCGAACTGCTGCGCCGCCCCGAGATTGAGTGGGATTGGATCGTCCAGCGCGACCCGGAGCTCGGCGCCCTGGCCACCGATGCGCTGGCAGTGGACCAGGTGGTGCTGGAGACGAAGTACTCCGGCTACATTGATCGCCAGGCCGCGCAGATCGAGCGATTCCGGCGCCAGGAATCCAAGCGGATCCCCGCCCACTTCGACTACGGGCGAGTGCCACAATTACGTCACGAAGCACGCGAGAAGCTCGAGCGGATTCGCCCATCGAACTTCGGCCAGGCATCTCGGATCAGCGGCATCCACAGCGCCGACCTCGCGCTCGTCCTGCTGCACCTGGACGCGCCCGCGACCGGCCCCGCCAAGCGCTAGCATCCCTTCTTATTTTTTCTATCCGCCCGATTTTAAAGCCGCAGGTTCACCGCATCCTGCACGGTTCCGGAGCGAGAAACCCCGTAGTCGTTTGAAGTTACGCTCTCGGCTTTGACGTTGACAGGCTTCCCACCCTTACTATAATTCTCGCGTCCGTCAAGATCGGCAAGCCTGGAAGACCACCCAAAACTGAACAGGAGGTGTCAGCAAGGTAGTGCAGTATGCGAACGGTGAGGAAGTGCCCACTGCGGGGCAACTGTTCGCCGGGAACAGCGGAGAGGCGTTGTCAAGGATGTCTTGGGCAATTTGGCCCACGCAGAGGATGCGAGGCTTGCTCAAGAATGTGCGCCGGCCGAAAGGTCGGCTTTGAGGGGGGACCTCAAACAATGAAGACCGTTTTTACGACGGGCGAGGCGGCAAAGATTTGTAAGGTGAGCCAGCAAACCATCATTCGATGCTTCGACTCGGGCCAGCTGAAAGGATTTCGGGTGCCCGGTTCCCGATTCCGCAGGATTCCCCGTGACATGCTCTTCAAATTTATGAAAGAGAACGGGATCCCGACCGATGCTCTGGAAAGCGGGAAGCGGAAAGTGCTGCTGGTGGACGACGACGAAGAATTGGTCGAGCTGATCACGGATATGCTCAAGAATGACGGGCGGTTCGAGGTGCGGGTGGCGGGCAACGGGTTCGCGGCCGGCATGATCGTCAAGGAGTACCGGCCGGACCTGGTCGTGCTCGATGTCATGCTCCCCGATATCAACGGCCGCGACGTCTGCCAGCTCATCCGGTCGGACCCGACGCTCGAGGGCGTCCGGATCATCTGCATCAGCGGGATGGTCGAAGAAGACAAGATCGAAGAGCTGAAGATGTCGGGCGCGGACGAATTCCTGCACAAGCCGTTCGACGTGGACGACCTGGTCGAGCGGATGTGCCAGCAGCTCGATATCGAGCACGCGCCGAGCCGGGCCTGAGGCGGGCCGGTTTCTGTCCGGCGCGAACCAGCGAGCATCTTTCCCATCCGTGTTCCGGTCTGCGCACGAACACACAATGCCGGGTGAGATTCGAGGTCCGATACGGCCTCGCGCTTACCAAGATACCGTGCCGGTTGGCACGTGCCAGATCCGCCGTGTAGCTGGGTCTCTCCGAGACTCAGACCGGGTTTCGGAGAAACCCGGCTACACTCGGGGCCCGGCCGCGCTCGCCTGATCGCTGCGCCCGCTCGGCTCCGGGGCCGAGCACCGAACTCCGAAATCAGGGACTCGAATCAGGAGTACTCGCCGTGCGTGGCTCGACGATCGTCCGGGAAGTGCGACAGCTGTCCTGTTTGCCCCTTCGTCGCGACACCGTCTGTCATCTTGTTCTGGTTCCACACGCTGTAGAGGCCCCGTCGCTGAATCGCCTGTTGGCGGCTGATCCGGCGTTGGCCCTGGCCGGTCTGCGCCGTGTTCCGCCGGCTTTGGCGCGGACGGGCCTCGGCATTGCCCAGGTCGCGCGCGCCGTGCGCGCGGGCGAGCTCTACGAGCTGGCGCGGAGCGCGGCAGGGTGCGAGGCCACCACGGCGGGCCGCGCAGCGGGTGATCGGCTCTGGGCGCACTCGATCGCGACGGCGCACGCGGCGCGCGCGCTCGCTCGTGCGCGCGGTTACAAGCACCCCGAGCTCGCCTTTCTTGCCGGGCTGCTTCACAACCTGGGCTTGCTCGCCGTTGCCGCCGTGGCGGGCGACGTTGCCGCCGAGCTTCTCGCATCGGCCGCGTCGCCGGCCGCACTGCTCGCCGCCGAGGAGAAAGGCCTGGGCACCACGCACGGGCAGATCGGTCGCGAGCTGGCGGATCGCTGGAGATTACCGGCCTGGCTGCAGGACGCCGCATGCTGGCATCACCAGCCTCCGGACGCGCTGCCGGCGTCCGCGCGCTACCGCGCGCTCGTGGAGCTCGTGCACGCGGCGGACGAAGCGGTGGCCGCCGGCGATTTCGCCCTGCACCGCCCGGTCGAGCCCGACGCGTGGCGACTCCCCTGGCAGCAGAACGGGAACACGCTGGCGGCGACCGTGTCGCGCGGCGTCCGCCAGTCGCATGCGTTCCTGCGCAGCCACTCGATGGGCGCGGCCGCTGACGAGGCTGCCCAACCCATCGTCGCCCACATGGCCGAACTGGCCGCGCAACAGGCGTTTCTGCAAGCGGACCTCGATTGGCGGCGCCACGCGTGGGCGCGGTGGTGCGAACTGCCGCCCGGTGCCGGCCCGACCGAGCTGACCGGCGTGGTGGCCGAGGCGTTCTGCGCGAGCACCGCCGCGCTCGCTGCGGTCTGCTACGTGCGGAACGCGGATGGCAGTGCGGCGGAGGGGACCCTCTGGAGTGATGCGCCCCGGCCGGTAAGTTGTTCCCTGGAGCTGGGTGGCGGATCACCTTCGCATGCCGAGCAGGTGATCGCGCAGCTCCGCCCGGTCTGGCGGAACCGCTCGTACCGCGCGATCGATCTCGAAGACGGGGGCGAGAGTCTCGGCCATGTCCTGCTCTGGTTCGACGACTACGGTCCGGTAGGGGGTGAGCTGTCC
>JBGPMX010000572.1:0-3918 GCA_041487215.1 Planctomycetia bacterium
AGCGCGTCGGTCGCGCGCCGGGCATTCGAGGACTGGCAGTACGCGTTCGAGGTGACCATCAGGCGGTGCATGGCCTTGAGGCTCCAGCCGCGGACGACGAGTTCCGTGGCGAGCCAGTCGAGCAGCTCGGGGTGGCTGGGCGGGTCCCCCTGCCGGCCGAAGTCGCTCGGGGTCGCGACGATGCCGCGGCCGAAGTGCCCCTGCCACAGGCGGTTCACGACCACGCGCGCGGCGAGTGGGTTCTCCGCACTGGCGATCCAGTTGGCGAGCACCGTGCGGCGGCCGGTCGTGGAGCGGCCCGGTGCGGGCGGTGACAGCGATGCCGGACCGGGATCGAAGACCGAGAGGAAGCCCGGCTGTACCTCCTCGCCCGGCGAGGTGTAGTTGCCGCGGATCAGCAGGAACGTCCGAGGTGATTCCGCACCGGCATCCGTGATGCCCATCGCCACCGGGAGCTCGGGCGGCTTGAGCGAGTCAAACTTCTTGAGCCCGTCACGCAGCTCGGTCCAGCGCTCGCGCTGGTCCTTCTGCATCCGGCCCATCATGGTTTCCGTGGTGATCTCCAGATGCTGCTCGGCCATGCAGGCCAGTTGCCGCTGGAGCGGCGTGCGCTCGGCCTGAGCGACGGCGAGCGCCTCCTGCACCTCGGGCACGAACTTTTCCACCGTCTCTTGCCGCATCTTCTGCCGCACCGGCTGCTCGATCGCTTCCATCTCCGACCGGATGGATGCGGAGGCCGCCTCCCAGGCGCTGAGGCCCGCGCGATACGTTGCTTGATCCGCGGCGGTTCCGGCCGCCGCGTCGCTGGGCTGAGCCGCGGCAAAGAACGCCTGGAAGCGGTAGTAGTCGGTCTGGAGCAGCGGGTCGAACTTGTGGTCGTGGCAGCGCGCACAGCCCAGGGTGATCCCGAGGAAGACCGAGGCGGTGGTGTCGGTAATATCGTTGAGGATTTCCTGGCGCCGCAGCACCAGGTTGCGCGCGTTGTCCTCGTCGGGCCAATGGCGGTTGAAGCCGGTGGCGATGCGCGCCGCCGCGTTCTCCGGATCGATCTCGTCGCCGGCGATCTGCTCGCGCACGAACCGGTCGTACGGCTTGTCCTGATTGAAAGAGTCGATGACGTAATCGCGGTAGCGCCAGGCGTTGGGTCGCGTGCCGTCGGTTTTGAAGCCATCGCTCTCGGCGTAGCGCGCCAGGTCGAGCCACGCGCGGGCCCAGCGTTCTCCGTACTGCGGCGATGCGAGCAGGCGGTCCACCAGCCGGTCGTACGCATCCGCCGCGTCATCGGCCAGGAATGCCTCCACGTCGTCCGGCGTGGTGGGCAGGCCGGTGAGGTCGAGCGTGACGCGGCGGATCAGCGCCCGCTTGTCGGCTGGGGGTGCCGGGGCCAGGCCAGCGGCCTCCAGCCGTGCCAGCACGAATGCATCGATCGGGTTGTGCAGCCACCCGGCACGGTGCACGGGGGGGAGCGGTGGACGGACCGGCTTGCGGAAGGACCAGGACGCGTGTGCCGTGGCCGTCGATGCGGCACCCGACGGCGGAGCCACGGCATCCGCGCCGGCTGGCCCGGCGGGCATCAGCAGGACGAAGGCGCCGAGCGCCGCCGCGGCTGCCGGTCGGCTTCGGTGGCCACGCATGCGCTCCTCCGGGGGGCAGGTCGAAAGGAAGGATCTCCCAAGCAGCACCTCATTATAGGAGGAGGCCGCCCGGCCTTTCCAGCACAGGTTGGGGCAGCTGGGCTTTATCGGTTCGCCCGGCTTGGGTAATATCCGCCCCCTTTCGTCTTTACGGAGTGAGCGATGGATCGCACCCGCAGCTCGTCCGCGAAACCGTTCGCACGCGTTGGGCTGTTCCGAGGCGTCCTGGCCGGTATAGCGCTGGCCACGGCGCTGGGCGCGGGCGAGTCGCCCAAGAAGGCGGCTCCACGCGCGAACTCCGCGGCCCCAGCTTCGGCTTCGGCGTCCGACGAAGTGGCGGCGGTCGTCAACGGCGAAACGATCATGCTTTCCGAGCTCGTCGCGCGGCTCGACGAGGCCGGCGTGCCGGCCGAGCGACGCGAGGAGGCCGCGCCCGACATGCTCGACACACTCATCGACAACACCCTGCTCGTGCAGTACCTCCGCGCGCGCAAGGTTCCTTACGACGCGAAGGCGGTCGAGGCCGAGATCGCCCAGATGCGTGCCGAGGCGGCCAAGCAGGGAAAGAAGTTCTCCGACGCACTCGCTCTTTTCGGGCTCACCGAGTCGAAGCTGCGCGCCCAACAGGTCGCGCTGGTTCAGTGGCCGGTGCACTTGAAACAGCAGGTCAGTGAGAAGGCCTTGGCCGATTATCTGGCCAAGCACCGCGACGACTTTGACGGCAGCCAGGTGCGGGCCAGCCACATCCTGGTCGAGGTTCCAGCGGGCGCGGCCCCGGCGGCGCGCGCCGCGGCGCGGGCAAAAATCGACAAGATCCGCAAGGACGTGACGCCGGCGAACTTCGCCAGGACCGCCGCAAAAGTTTCCGACTGCCCCTCGAAGGCGCAGGGAGGCGACGTCGGATTCTTCCCGCGCCGCGGCAAAATGACCGAGCCGTTTGCCGCCGCGGCGTTCGCGCTCAAGCCCGGTGCGATCAGCGGCGTGGTCGAGAGCGAGTTCGGGTACCACCTGATCCTGGTGACCGAGCGCAAGCCGGGCAATCCGGTCAAGCTCGACGAGGTGCGCGCTCAGGTGCTGGCGCAGGTGGGCGAGGAGCTGAAAGACGCGATCATCGCCCAGCAGCGCAAGCTGGCGAAGATCGAGATCGCGCCCGGCGTGCCCGACGCCCCGCCCGCCCCGAAAGCCGCCGAGCCGAAACCGGTCGCGACCAAAAAACCGGCCACTACCAAGCGATAACACTCAGCCCATCACGCTGTACGCGTTGCCGCTGCCGAACAGCTCGCCTTCGGCGAATCGCGTGGCGCGGAGCGGCTGGATGTCGAAACCGTGCGCCGCGCCATCCAGCACCAGGTCCGCCATGAGCTCGCCGACCGCCGGGGCCATCTTGAAGCCGTGCCCGCTGAAGCCGACCGCGCAAAACGCGCCGGCGACGCCCGGCAGCCGGTCCAGGATCGGATGCCAGTCCGGCGTGACCGAGTAGAGCGCAGCGTAGCCGCCGCGGCCGACGCCCCGTTCCAGGATGGGGTAGCGCCGGGTCAGCTTGCCGCGCATTTCGGCCACGAACGCGCGGTCCGCCACCTCGTTGTAGTCGTCCGGCGGCACCTCCGCACGCTCTTCGCGCGGGTCGATGTTTCCCACGTGCAGCATGTCGCCGTGCGTCGGCTTGAAGTAGATCTGGTGCGCGAAGTCGCCGTAGGCCGGGCGGGGCGGTCCGAAGTCGCACGGCCGGCGCACGAGCGCCACCTGGGTGCGGCAGGGGCGCACGGGGAGCTCGACGCCCGCGGTGCGCGCCAGCGCGGCGGCCCAGGGGCCGGCCGCGATGACCACGCGGCGCGTGGCGATCGGCCCGCGCGGCGTATCGACCGCGCTAACGCGGCTGCCGTCGAGCCGGATGGAGGTGACCGGGCTCGCCGCGCGGATCTCGGCCCCCGCGCGCCGCGCGGCGTCGGCGAACGAGGCCACCACCTGGAGCGCCTCGCAATAGCCCGCTTCCGACTCGTACGCGGCCACCTCGTTGTCCTCGAGCGCCGCGTGGGGATCGATCGAGCGCAGCTCGTCGCGCGAGACGATCGACACGTCGATGCCCAGCCGGCGCTGCATGGCGACGTTGGCCTCGAGCAGCGCCCGGTCCTTGCCGGCCACCACGACCACCATTCCCGTGTGGGTGAAAACCGGCGGCCCCCCCAGCAACTCCGGGAATCGCTCGAACACCCGCAGCCCGCGCTGCGCCATGGCGGCGGTAAGCGGGTGCGAGTAGTGCTGGCGGATGATCGCGCCCGACTTG
>JBGPMX010000573.1:0-3911 GCA_041487215.1 Planctomycetia bacterium
CCCCTCGGCCAGATCCTCGAAATCCTCCGGCACGAAGTGCAGCGGGATCGCGAAGGAGAACGGATCGGTCTGCGGCGGGGGCGTGATCGAGCCAAGCAGGCGCAGCGTGGGGTACACAACCAGGTCGCCGTGATCGGGAATGTGCGAAACACGGAGACGGTAGGGGCGGCCAACGACGAGCACGATGTCGGACGGCACGGTCAGGCGAATCAGGCCGCTGCTCGTCGCGCACTCGACCTCCGCCCCCTCGGGCGACTGGAACCGAACCACCTGCACCAGGCCGCGGCGTAACAGGGCAACGAGATCGATGGCCGGGTCTGCCGGCATGGACGCCGTCGCCGCGGTTGGTGGGGCGGACAGAGCGATCGCGCGGGTCGCGCGCGCGGAACTGGGGAGCTCATCGGCGCGAACGCCGCCGGCCAGAGCTGGCAAGAAGAACGAGGCCATGGCCAGGAGCGCGGCCCGGCGCCCGCCGCACGCTCGAGCGGTCGGCCGGTGCCGGTGCGTCGTCCGGGGGCGTGAAGCGGGGTTTTGCATGGTTCACGTACGAAACGAAGATCGAGGAGAACCTCGCGGCCCCCTCGATCTTCTCTCCCGTTTTCGTGTACTACTGAGGCGGCAGCGCTCCCGGAGGACCAGGCGGCGGGGGCGGCACCATACCGGGGCCCGGAGCGGCCGGCTGGCCCGCAGCCCCACTCGGGGCCATCATCACGGTCCCGTTCTGGGGACCGGCGTACGGGCTGACCGGCGGGCTCTGCGGCATCTCCAGATCGATGCCGCCCATGCGGACGATGGCCAGGATCGTGCCGCGACGATCCGCCTCGGCCACCGGGTCCACGCCCGGCTCCAGCCGCGTCGAGACCAGCGTCTCCACCCCGGCAATCGCCAGCTCCTGGTTCTGCGGGTCGGGCAAGTAAATCACCTTGGTCACGAAGTTGCCGGCCGACACCTGATCGAAGTCCTCGTCGGTGAACTCGATCGGAATCTGGTTGTGCGTGAGGAACGCGTCGGTGCGCGGCGTGCTCGGCGCGACCTCCAGCGTCGGGTAGAAGGGAACGCCCGGATGGCCCGGTATTTCCGTGAGCTTGAGGCGGTAGATGGCCCCCTGCTCAAAGTTGTACCGGCCGGGGACCGTCATCTGGGCCGGCAGGAACACCTTCATGCCGCCGGCAAACGTCTCCCAGCCGACCTTCATGCTGACCGGGCTCACGAACGCGATCTGTGAGCGAACGTTCGGGAAGCGACGGTCCCCGGTGCTGTAACCGGGGTTCATCATGGCCCCCCCCGCGCCGGGTCCGACGCCCACGGCCGCCGGATCCATCTGCGGCGGTGCATACAAGTTGTAGTGGCAACCCACCAGGGAGGCGAGCGCCAGGCCGAAGCATGTCGCGCGTTTCATCTTTTGTCCCTCGTCCCCGCGTCCGATGATCTCGTCCCGAGCGAACGGGCGCACCCGTCGGCCACGCCGCATCCGCTGTCTTGTTTCATAAGACTTGTACGGATATACTCGGCAATTCCCTCCCGCGAACTTTCCAAAAATCCGGCAGAACCGTCATATGCGCAAAACTCTTGCGTGGCTTGCCAGCATTACCCTTCTTGTCGCCGCGGCTGCGTACGCACAGCAGTCCACCGAGAAGCAGTCATCCGAGAAGCCGTCATCCGAGACGAAGCCGACGGACAAGAAGGCGACGGAGAAGAAGGCCAAGCCCGCCAAGGACAAGGCTTCCAAGGAGAAGGGAACCAAAGAGGTTGGCGGGCTGAGTCTCGGCAAGAGGAGCGAAACCGACAACCTGCTTGATGCGGCCATCGACAAGCTGGAAGGACTCAAGCAGTACCAGGCCGACGTGCGGCAGGTCGTGGAGATGCTGGGATACAAGTTCACCGGCAACGGACGCTACGCCGTCGCGCCGGACTACAAGATGCTCTTCGAGCTCAAGGTGCAGCTGACCGACACGACCGGCACGCTGATCGAGGTGAGTGACGGACAGTGGCGCTGGCGCAGCCAGAAGATTCTGGACGTGCCGAAGCTCGAGAAGCTGGACATGAAACGCGTGCGGGAGATCATCGAGAAGCCCGAGTTTGACAAGACGCTGCGCGAGCAGCTGGTCAAGCAGATGGGGTTCGGCGGGCTCCTGCCGGCGCTCTACGGCATCCGGGACACGATCAAATTCGACAACCACGAAGAAGCGGACCTGGAAGGGACGCCGGTGTATCTCCTGCGCGGTCACTGGCGCGATGAGGCGCTGGCCCAGGTTCCGTTCCGAGGCCAGCAGGCGTCGGCGTCCAACCTGCCGTGGTACATGCCGAGCAATGTGGTGGTGTGGATCGGTCGCGACAACGGCTGGCCGTATCGCATTGAGATGCAATCGGTGAAGAAGGCGCAGGGGATGCCGACGAAGATCACGCTCGAGTTCCTGAACCCGCAGATTGGCGTCGAGCTACCTGAATCCACCTTCGCGTTTGAGCCGCCCACGACGCCCGAAGCGGTGGACCTGAGCGACACGATCTGCAAGAACCTGGAGAACGTGATCCAGCAGGCGGAAGACGCGAAGCGGCGTGGCGGGACTGCGGCGCCGGAGAGCGCGCCGGGCACGTCGTTGCCTGCTGCCGCGTCGGACGTCCCATCATCCGCCGGCGGCGCCGCTCCCACTGCTCCGGGTCGCTGATCCGCACCGGCCCCAAGCCGGCGGCTCGCCAGTCGAAGGCGATCGCCGGAGGAACTCTCCTTCCGTGGGCTCGAAGGCAACCCTCATTGTCGCACATCGCCCCTCACCCCCCGACCCCCTCTCCCCACGCTCGCCACTGTTGATCCGTGGCGGGGGCTCGCGTGGGGCGAGGGGAGATGAACATCCGGTTTGAGACCGGTATGTAAGAACGTCCGATTTGAGACCGGGTGGATGAACCGGATGGATGAACGTCCGATTTTAGACCGGATGACTCCTGTCCCGGCGCCTAATCAAAGACGAGCCCATTCAGGTGCAGGACCGAGTTGAGTGTGACCAGCGTGGCGCGATCGGGCGCGACCGAAACGACGGAGATGCCGCCGTTGTCGAGCCGGATCGAGCGGGCTTGGCCGAGCGGGAGGCCGGCGAGGTCCGCGACCCAGACGCGTGCCACGATGTTGTGCGTGATGACGGCGACGTCGCCACGGGGGTGTTCGTCGAGCAAGCGGCGCAGCGCGGGCAGGACGCGGCGCGCGACGTCGCCGAACGATTCCCCGCCCGCGTACGGACAGCCGGCCGGGTCGGCCTCAAAGTCGGCGCAAGCGCGGGGGTCCTGCCGGCGGATCGCTTCCCAGCTCATGCCCTCCCAGCGACCCACATCGCACTCGATGAGCTCCGGCACCGCTGTCACCGGCCGGCCGTGCGGTGCCGCGATGATCTCGGACGTTTCGATGGCCCGCCGTAGCGGGCTCGAAAAGAACCCGGCGATGCTGCGCTCGGCCAGCGTGCGCGCCGCGGCTTCGGCCTGGCGCCGGCCGATCGCACCGAGCGGCAGGTCGATGCCCTGCCCCTGGAGCGTGTACGGGCGGGCCAGGTTCGCCTCGGTGGCGCCGTGCCGGATGAGGTAGACCGTTCGCTGCTCTCCGTTCATGGGGCGGTATTATAGCGGCTCGTTGACGCCCGGAATTCGCCTCAGGTAGAATCCGGCTGCCATTTCCGGAGAAGGCGGGCCGGGACAAGATCTTTCGGGCGCCCCCGATATGGCGGGCGCGACTGGATCCCCCCATGGCCTACTTGCAGATACTCAAGGGCGCGAAGCCCGGCCGGTTCGATTTGCCCACCGAGGGGTGCGTGCTCATCGGCCGGAGCCTCGACTGCGGCGTCTTGCTCGACGCCGGCGCCGTGTCGCGGCACCACGCGCAGATCGCCTGCGCGGACACGCGCTACGCCATCGAGGATCTCAAGAGC
>JBGPMX010000574.1:0-3909 GCA_041487215.1 Planctomycetia bacterium
CCGGCGGGGTCTACGCGGTGATGGTCGCGGCCGCGGCTCTCGTGGGCGTGCCGCTCGTGCTCTACGGCATCCGACGCAATTTCGAGCATGGCTGGGATTTCTGGTACTCGTTCTTCATCGGCTACCAGTACAACTATTGGGCGAGCCTTCTGGTAAGCGGCGGCTGGATCGGGCTCGTGATGCTCGGTTCGAAGAGCCCCATGGTGCGCGGGGCGACAGCGCCGCTGGCCGCGGTCGGCCAGATGGCCCTGACGAATTACCTGCTCGAATCGGTCATCGCCACGACGATCTTCTACGGCCACGGCTTGGGGCTGTACGACCAGGTCGATCGCGTCGGCCAGATGCTCATCGTGGCCGCCGTCTGGGCCATCCTGATTGTCAGTTCCTCGCTGTGGATGAATCGGTTCCGGTTCGGCCCTTGTGAGTGGCTCTGGCGGTCGCTGACCTACGGCACGCGGCAGCCCATGAGACGCCACGGCGGCCAGAGGCCGAGCCTTTCGAGCAGACAAGCGATGCCGGGCGATGACCGGGCGGGAGACCATGGTTCGAGTGCCGATCCAAGATGACCCAGACCCCAAGCCGGCGTTCCCGACGCTATCACCCAACGATGCGCGGTGCATCCGCGCCGCCAGCGATCGGTTCGAAGCGGCCTGGGAGGCCGGTGGGCCGGCGGTGATCGCCCATCACCTGGGTTCTGCCGCCGGGCTGGTACGCCACGAGCTGCTCTCGGAGCTCGTTCGCATCGACATGGGCCGGCGCTGGACTGCGGGCGACCGCCGGCCGGTCGAAGCGTACCTGGCTGATTGGCCGGAGGTCGTCGGCAACCCATCGGTCGTGCTGTCCCTGGTGCGGCTGGAGTGCGCGCTGCGCCGGCGCGGCGGAGAGACGCCGGGCGTCGAGGAGCTGCGCGGTCGCTTCCCGCGTCTGGCCGCGGCACATCTCGAGGCGCTCGAGCAGTTCTTGCTCGATCCGCCGGGCGCGGCCCGCGAGCTCGCGCACGGGGCGGGGCCCGCCCGCGATGACGCCGACACGGAGGATGCACGTGCGCTGCCGGCGCGGATCGGCCGCTACGCCGTGCGGCGCCGGCTGGGCAGCGGTGGCTTCGGCACCGTCTACCTGGCGCACGACGAGCAGATGGACCGGCCGGTGGCTATCAAGGTGCCCAGTGCCGAGCTGCTCGACTCGGAGCAGGCTCGGAACGCCTTCCTGCGCGAGGCCCGCAGCGTGGCGCGTCTGCACCACGAAGGGATCGTCACGGTGTACGACTTCGGCCAGGAGGCGACCGATCGCTGCTACATCGTCTACCAGTTCATCGAGGGGACGAACCTTGCGGAGCGGATGAAGCGGGGCCGCCTGCCGCGCGCAGCTGCGGCGCTGGTCATCGCGCAGGCCGCCGAGGCCCTGCACCACGCGCACCTCGAGGGCCTGGTACACAGGGACATCAAGCCCGCCAACATCCTGCTCGACCTGCAGGAGCGGCCGTACGTCGCCGACTTCGGGCTCGCGGTCCGTCAGGACGAACGCGCCCGCGAGCGCGGGCGGGTGACCGGCACGCCGCAGTACATGGCGCCCGAACAGGTGCGCGGCGAGGGGCACCGGATCGACGCCCGCACCGACATCTTTAGCCTCGGGGTGGTGCTCTATGAACTGCTGTGTGGTCGGCGGCCGTTCATCGCGCGCTCGCTCGAGGACCTCTACGACCAGGTCGAGCACCAGGAGGCACGGCCCCCGCGCACCATCGACGACGCGATCCCCCGTGAGCTGGAGCGCATCTGCCTGAAGGCGATCTCGAAGCGGATGACCGATCGGTACACGACAGCGGCCGACATGGCACAGGAGCTCCGGGGCGCCGTGGCGTCCGGCGGATCGGCACTGGGGGCCAGCGTGCCGCCGGGGCTCGCGGCGCCGGGCGGGGCTGTGGCCATGGCAGTCTCGACCCCGGGCGCGGGCACCGAGGCTACCCCGCGCGATTCGCGGGCGGCGCCGCGGGTCGTCCCCAAGGGGCTGCGCTCGTTCGGGCCGGAAGACGCCGATTTCTTCGTCGAGCTCCTGCCCGGCCCGCGCGACGCCGCCGGACTGCCCGACTCGATCCGCTTCTGGAAGACCCGTATCGAGCCGGTCGACGCGGACAGCACATTCCCCGTGGGATTGATCTACGGGCCCTCGGGCTGCGGCAAGAGCTCGCTGGTGCGCGCCGGCCTTTTGCCGCACCTGGCGGCCCATGTGCGCGCGGCGTACGCCGAGGCGACGCGCGACGGAACGGAGGCGCGGGTCCGCGCGGCTCTTCAGCGCGTCTGCGCCGATCTCGAGCCGGAGGCCGCGATCGAGGACGCCATCGCCGCTCTGCGTCGCGGAGCGGCCCTGCCCCCGCAGCAAAAACTGCTCCTGGTGATCGATCAGTTCGAGCAGTGGCTGCACACCACAGGGCCGAGCCTGACCGCAACGCCGCTGTTCGCCGCACTCCGCCAGGCCGACGGGCTGCGCGTGCAGGTGCTGCTCCTCGTGCGCGACGACTTCTGGCTGGCCGCGTCGCGTCTCTTCGAGGAGCTCGAGGTCCCCCTGGTGGGCGGCCAGAACGTCGGCATGGTCGACTTGTTCGACACGCGGCACGCCCGCCGGGTGCTCAGCCTGTTCGGCCGCGCGTACGGCTGCTTGCCGGAGCGGACAGCCGAATTCACGCGCGAGCAAAACCGCTTCCTGGACCAGGCGGTCGAGGGGCTCAGCCAGGCGGGCAAGGTGATCTCGGTCCGGCTCAGCCTGTTCGCCGACATGATGAAGGGGCGGCCGTGGACCCCGGCGTCGCTCGAGGCGGTCGGTGGCACCGAGGGCGTCGGTGTGACGTTCCTGGAGGAGACTTTTTCGGGTGCGACGGCCAGCCCCGACTGCCGCCTGCACGAGCCGTCCATCCGCGGCGTGCTCGGCGCATTGCTGCCCGAGGCCGGCAGCGACATCCGCGGCCGGATGCGCTCGGCCGACGAGCTTCTGCGGGCGTCGGGCCTCGAAGGCCAGCGGCAACGGTTCGATCGCGTTCTCGCCATCCTGGACCGCGAACTCCGAATCATCACGCCAATCGACGCGCCGGACCTGGCGGAGTCCGCGCGGGCGACGGCAGGGGCCACGCGGTGGTCGCCCGATGCGGGCGCTACCGGCGCCGGCCGCCCGTCGTTCTACCAACTCACGCACGACTACCTCATCCCGCCGCTGCGCTTGTGGCTCACGCGGAAGAAGCGCGAGACGTGGCGCGGCCGGGCCGCGCTGCAGCTCGAGCAGCGGACGGCCGAGTGGTCCCGCCGGCGCGACCGCCGGCTCCTGCCGAACCCGGTCGAGTACCTGACGATCCTGGCCGCGGTGCCGCGCCCGAGCCGCACCGCGAGTGAGCGCGCCCTGCTACGCGCCTGCGCGCGCCGCCATGGCACGGCGGCCGGCCTGTTGGCCGCCACGCTGCTGATCGCGGCGTGGGGCGCCCGCGAGCTCAATGGTCGTCTCGAGGCGCAGGGACTCGTCCGCGCCGTTCAGAACGCGTCCATTGATCAGCTGCCCGCGCTGGTGAACCAACTCACGCCCTATCACCGCTGGGCCCGCGGGCCACTCGAGCGGCTGCGATCGCAGTCCGACCCTGTGGCCCAGCTGCACGCGGCTCTGGCACTGCTGCCGCACGACCGCATGCAGGTCGGCTATCTCCACCAGCGCCTGCTCGAGTGCCGGATCGAGCAACTGCCCGTTATTCGCGTGGCGCTCGAGCCGTACGCGGCCGAGCTGCGCGCGCCGCTCTGGTCACTGGCCCGCGACCCCGCGGCGGAGCCGGCCGCCCGTTTCAACGCGGCTCTGGCCCTGGCCCGCTACGACCCGCAGTCGCCCGAATGGACCGACGGCGTCACCGCCTTCGTGGTCGACCGCCTCTTGCGCTCC
>JBGPMX010000575.1:0-3909 GCA_041487215.1 Planctomycetia bacterium
CGTGCCGAGCCGGCGCAGCGCCTCGCCGATCTTGTCCACGAGATCGCGGCGGCTCACGCCGAGCAGCTGGTGCTGGGCATCGGCCGGGTTCGTGAGCGGCCCGAGGATATTGAAGATGGTGCGGAAGCGGATCTGGCGCCGCACCGCCTGAGCGTGTCGCATCGAGCGATGCAGCAGCGGCGCGTAGCAGAATCCCACGCCGATCTCGCGGATGCACTCTTCCACCACCGGCACGTCGACCTCGATGTTGACCCCCAGCGCCTGGATCGCCTCGGCGCTGCCGCTGGGGCTCGAGACACTGCGGTTGCCGTGCTTGGCGACCGGCACGCCGCAGGCGGCGACCACCAACGCGGTCGCCGTGCTGATGTTGAAGGTGGACAGGCAGTCGCCGCCCGTTCCGCAGGTGTCGAGCAGGCCGTCGCGGCCGGGTCGGATGCGGGTTACGCACTCGCGGAGCGCCGTGGCGGCGCCGACGATCTCGTCGACCGTCTCCCCCTTCATGCGCAGCGCCGTCAGGAACGCGGCGATCTCCGCGTCGCCGCACTCGCCCTGCATGATCAACGCCATGGCCGCCCGCATCTCCGAGACGGATAGGTTCTCGCGGCCGACGAGCTTGGCGATCGTGGTTTCGAGCATGGGGTCAGGGCTTGAGCGTCACGTCGCGGCGGGTAACTCCCTGGGGGGTGGTCCGGATGACGCGCACGCGCACGCCGGACTCCAGCCGCACCCCGCGCAGCGCCCGGTTGAACTCGGCGACCGAGCTGACCGGCTTGCCGTTCACCTGGTCGATGACATCGAACGGTTCCAGGAATTGACCGAGCGCGCTGTGCGGCGGGATGGCGGTAACCAGTACACCCTGCTGGTCCCCGAGCTGGAAGCGATCCCGGTCCTCGGTGGTGAGCTCCTGGATCTCGATGCCCAGGGTCCCGACCGCCTGTGCAGGATGCTCGGTGGTTTCGGCCATCTTGGCCATGTCGCTGCGGTCGCCCACCCGCGCGGTGATCTCCAGCTTCTTGCGGCTGCGCCAGACAACGAGCGTCACCGCTTGGCCGATCGGCGTCATGCTGATGAGGTTGGTGAGATGATCGAGGTCCTCGACCGGCTTGCCGTTGAACTCGACGATGATATCGAACCGCTCGATTCCAGCCTGGTCGGCGGGCGTGCCGGGGAAGACGTCCTGGACGAGCGCGCCGCGTATGCGCTCGAGGCCGAGCTTTGCGGCCATGGCAGCGTCGAGCGGCGGCTTGAGCCCGATGCCGAGGTAGCCGCGCCGCACCAGGCCGTTCTGGAGCAGCTCGTCCATGATGCGCCGCGCCAGGTTGATGGGGATCGAGAACCCAACCCCCTCGTTGCCGCCGCTCTGCGACGCAATGGCGGTGTTGATGCCGACAACCTCCGCCCGGAGGTTCACCAGGGGACCGCCCGAGTTGCCCGGATTGATCGGGGCGTCGGTCTGCATGAAGTCCTGGTTGAAGACGTTGCCGTCGCCCAGGTGCAGAGCGCGGCGGCCCTTGCCGCTGATGATGCCGTGGGTCACCGAGCCGGCCAGGTCGAATGGGCTGCCGATCGCGAGCACCCAGTGGCCGACCGCGAGCCTGTCGCTGTCTCCCAGCCGGGCGAAGGGGACGTCGCGCTCGCGGATGGCCAGCACCGCCACGTCGGTCGCCTTGTCGCTCCAGATGCGGGTCGCATGCAGCAGCCGCCCGTCACTGGTGGAAATGGCGAGCTGCTCGGCACGCGCGTTCTCGACGACGTGGTGGTTGGTCAATACATAGGGCGCGTCGTAGCCGGCCGGCTGCACGACCACGCCGCAGCCGGTCTCGTCGTAGATGAAGCTCCGCTCCATGAACGCGGCAGTCTTTTTGGATTGGATCCGCACCACCGTGGGGCTGACCGCGTTCGCGACCGCCTCAAAAACCCGTCCGAGCTTCTCGAGCTCTTGCACCTGCGCGGCGAGCTCATCGAGCGCCTTCTCCGGGGCGGCGTTCGATGCGGCGCGGTCCGACCGGGCGGCATCCGGCTCCTGGCGCGGCGCGGCTGCCCGAGCGGGTAAAGCGACCGAGCCGACCGCAAGGACCGCGGCCAGCCACCAGCGGTGACGTTGTGATCCGTTCAGCATGGCTCGGCTCCCCGTCGAAGCCCAAAAAGAAAGTGCTCCGACGATGCCATAGCGGTCGCAACGCGGTGCGCATCCCAATGGCTTCGCCGGAGCACTTGAATCGTTGGATCGGAGCAGGATCACTCGCAGCACCTAGCAGCCGAGCCCGTTTCACGCCGGCCAGGGGCTCGTCAGGCTCGTCGAGAGCATCATTCGGTAGCGTCTAGACTACCGTCCGCTCCCCGACAAATCCAGCTCGATGTCGGACAGGCGAACCTGCTCGTCGTTATGCATCCGCTCGACATCGTACACCTTGTCCCAATCCCCCGCCGTCGTGTCACCCGAGCGGGCGCCGCCCTGCTCCTCGTCGCGCTGGCAGGTGATGCACAGCGTCGTGTACGGCAGCGCATTGAGCCGCTGCATCGGAATCTTCTTGCTGCACCCCTCGCACGTGCCGTAGCTGCCGCGCCGTATCTGAGCCAGAGCCCGCTCGACCTTGAGCAGCTCCCGGCTCTCCAGCTCGGCCAGCTTGGAGCTCACCTCGTGATGTGCCGCGTCGGACGCGACGTCCGCCGCGTCTCCCGTGCCCGTGCCACCGCTAGGAAATTCGGAGAGATCCTGGATCTCCTCCTTCAATGCTTTCCGCAGCGCATCGCGGCGCGCCAGCAGATGCTGGTGCAGCCGCAGCAACGAATCTTTCCTGGCCATGGTTCACCACCTTCCCAGTTGCTGCCTCGGAGGCCTCTGTTCGGAACCACCTCTCGCCGACCGGCCCCGCCTGTCCAACCAACGCCGTGCCGCCTGGGCAAGCCTCTTCTCTCGCGAGCCTCTTCTCTGTTCCGTCGCTGCTCTTAGAAGCTTTCACACGGCGTTTCGTTGCGCTAGCGTGCAATCAAACTATATACGACTGATCGCCCCCAATAGTGGGCGCCGCGAACCGTTTTTGTCGCCTCGCACGAAGAAGCAGGCTATGCGGAAACAGCCGCCCGCCCTCCCCCCTGAAGACCAGACGGCACCCGTTGTGCCAAAGTGATACAAAACGGGTACGGAATGGACGGCCACTTCAGCGCGCCAGATTGTATGTATCCACAAATATATTTCTTGAAACGTTTTACGTCGTTTTTGCAAAGATGCCGGCCAGAGTTCGAAAGTGGACAGTTGCGTGGCCGGCTCTGGCCCGGCCGACGGAGGCGGTCGAAGTGATCTGTTTTGAGCTACCGGGGTGCTCCAATTTGCTTCGCGGGCTCCGAGCGAACGCGGGAGACCCGAGGCGGCGTAGAGCCGGTGCGAAGGAAATCGACGTAGAGGTGCCCGGCGGAGGCCTTGTAGATCCACTGTTCGCTAATAGCTCCTGCGGTGCCGAGCCGCGCGATCTCCTCGGGATCGCCCAGCAGCTGCCGAACCTCGTCGCTCGTCATGTCGTTCTGGGGGAGCGCGGAGGGGGCGGCGGCGGGTGCGGCGGGGGGCGCGAGAGCCGCGACCTGGTTCGCCACCCATCCTTTCTCGCTCTTGACGTAGCCCATGCTTTTCAGCAGCTCCGTGGCCTTCTCGAGGCCCGGCTCGATCTGAAGCGCCTCGATGAGGAGCGTGCCGGCCGTCGCACGGTCGCCGAGATCGAGCAGGTAGGATCGGGCGAGGTCGTAGCGCGCCTCCGAGTCGCGGTTCCCCGGCCGTTCGAGCTCGGCATGGCGTGCATCGAGCCAGGTGCGCAGGAGCGCGCTCGAGCGCGCGGCGTTGCCCAAATCTTCGCGATAGATTCGCATCAGCTCGCGCATGCGGCGGGCCGGTAGCCGCACCACTCCGGCCGCCTC
>JBGPMX010000576.1:0-3897 GCA_041487215.1 Planctomycetia bacterium
CCGAAGTAGAGTGCCAGCATCGCAAGCACCGTCACCTGCGACGTGAACGCTTTGGTGCTCGCGACGCCGATTTCGGGTCCGGCATGCAGGTAGACGCCGCCGTCGGCCTCGCGGGCAATCGAACTGCCGACCACGTTGCACACGGCCAATGTCGGGTGGCCCTTGCGCTTGGACTCGCGCAAGGCCGCCAGGGTGTCTGCGGTCTCACCGGATTGCGTAATGGCGATGACGATGGTATTGCGATCGATGGGGGGATTGCGGTACCGGAACTCGCTGGCGTATTCCACCTCGACCGGGATGCGGGCGAGCTCTTCGAAGAGGTACTCGGCCACGAGTGCCGCGTGGTAGCTGGTGCCGCAGCCCGTCAGGATCAGGCGCTCGGCCCGACGCAGTTGCTGCACGTCGAGGTTGAGTCCGCCGAAGTGTGCCGTGGCGTCGGCGTCGCTCAGGCGTCCTCGCATCGCGTTCTCGAGCGACTCGGGCTGCTCGTAGATCTCTTTGAGCATGTGGTGCGCGAACTCGCCCTTGTCCGCGCCGCCCGTGTTGTGCTCGATCAACTCCACCGATGACTGGACCTCCGTGGAGTCCTCGTCGAGCACGTGCCAGTCGCTTCGGGTGAGCACACAGAGCTGTCGGTCCTGCAGGTAGACGACCCGGCCGGTGTGGCCCATCAGGGCGGCGCTGTCGCTAGCCAGGAAATGCTCGTCCTCGCCGACACCGAGCACGAGCGGGCTGCCAAGCCGGGCGCCGACGATCATGTCCGGGTGCCGGCCGCTGACGACCGCGAGCCCATAGGTGCCTTTGAGCAGCGCAAGAGCTTTTCGCACCGCTTCCACGAGGTCGCCGTTCAGCTCTCGCCCAATCAGCTGCGCGATGACCTCGGTGTCCGTATCGCTGCGGAACACCACCCCCTGTTCCTGAAGCGCGCGTCGCAGCGCCGCGTAGTTCTCGATGACCCCGTTGTGCACCACGGCGACCACTCCGCTGCTATCCGTATGCGGGTGGGCGTTTCGGTCATTCGCGATGCCGTGCGTCGCCCAACGGGTGTGGCTGATGCCCTGGCATCCCGGCGCCGGCCGTTCGCCGAGGTAGCGTGCGAGCTCGGCGACACGTCCGGCCCGCTTGCGCAAGTGCAACTGGGTCCCGGTTACAGTCGCCAGGCCCGCGCTGTCGTAGCCCCGGTACTCGAGTCGCCGCAGCCCTTCTACCAGCACGGGTTCCGCCTCACGAAACCCCACATAGCCAAAAATCCCACACATGACGGGAGTCTCCTGGTGTTAAGTCGAAGTTGCTTGGGTAGTACGTGCGGGTTCGGCAGCTACGGGCAGGTCGTCACGCCTTCCAGATTCGGCAGCGGCCGGCGGGCACGCCCGCGGTCGCGTTACGGGTGTCGACGATGAGCCTCGAGTGCCGCACGATGAAGCCGAAATCGTAACAGGAGTGGTCAGTCGCTATAACCAGGCAGTCCTGGGTCGCCAGGAACTGCTCGGTCAGCGGCTGGCTGTCCAGGCGTATGGTGTGGTGCCGCATGGCCGGCAAAGAGGGGATGTGCGGGTCGTTGTACGATACGTACGCGCCGCGTCGCTCGAGCAGTTCGAGGATCGTAAAGGCGGGCGACTCGCGCGGATCGTCCACATCTTTCTTGTACGCCACGCCGAGGACGCTGATCCGCATCCCCTTCATCGGTTTGCCCCGCTCGTTGAGCGCCTCGCTCACGCGGTTGACCACATACTGCGGCATCGCGGTATTGGTCTCACCGGCCAGCTCGATGAATCGCGTGCTCAAGCCGTACTTGCGTGCCGCCCAGGTAAGATAGAAGGGATCGATCGGGATGCAGTGGCCGCCCAGCCCCGGTCCGGGGTAGAACGCCTGGAACCCGAACGGTTTGGTGCTGGCCGCCTCGATCACCTCCCAGATGTCGATGCCGATCTTGTCGAACACCAGCTTGAGCTCGTTGACCAGCGCAATGTTCACCGCCCGGTAGGTGTTCTCGAGAATCTTGCACGCCTCGGCGACCCAGGTGCTCGAGACCGCGACGACGCCGGCCACCACCGGCTCGTACAGCGCGGCCGCCAGGTCCCGGCTGGTCAGATCGATGCCGCCTACCACCTTCGGGATCGTGCCGGTCGAGAACCGGGCGTTGCCTGGATCCTCGCGCTCGGGGCTGTAGGCCAGGAAGAAATCCTTTCCGGCGCGGAGTCCGCTCTCCTCAAGGATCGGCCGCAGCAGCTCGTCGGTCGTCCCCGGGTACGTGGTGCTCTCGAGCACCACGAGCTGCCCGGGCCGCAGGTGACTCGCGAGCATTTCGCCGGTGCGGGTGATGTACGACACGTCCGGTTCGCGCGCCTCGGTCAGAGGCGTTGGCACGCAGATGATGATCGCATCCACACCCTCGAAACAAGCCGGGTCGGTGGTCGCCGTGAATCGCTCCGTCCGGATCAGATCGACGACCCGCTGCGACGGAATATGGCCGATGTAGCTCTTGCCGGCGCGCAGCTTCTCGACCTTCACCGGATCGATATCGAAGCCCACGACCGGATAGCCCCCGCGGGCGAAAGTCTCGGCGAGCGGCAACCCGACATAGCCCAGACCGATAACGCTCACCCGGGCCGTACGCAGCCGGATGCACGATAGAAGCTTCGCCGCCAAGGCGTCTTCCGTTCTCAATTCGGCGTCGATCGTCATACTGGTCCTCCGTTTCACCGGGTATCCGCAGAATGCTAGAATCGCGTCTGCCTCGTCGCGCCACCCCAAGGTGTTTTGCCACCTATGACCTACCTGCAACCGTTCTATCCCGCGTTAGTCCTTGGCGCGCTCGCCGGGCTCGTGCTTCATTGGCGCGCCAAACCAGGCCGAAAACCTTGGTTGCTCACGCTCGCCCTGGCCGGGCTCATTCTGTTCTCGTGGCCCCCGGTGGCTTGGCTTCTTTCCGGCACGCTCGAGTGGTGGTACCCGGACCATCCGTCTCCCGCGGGTGATGCCGAGGCGATCGTGGTCCTGGCCGGGGCGGTGGACGACCCCCGTCCCGACCGCCCCTGGCCACTCCTGGGGTACGACACCTACCTGCGCTGTCAGCACGCCGCCTGGCTCTTTCGGCGCTGGCACCAAGTGCCCGTGTTGGCCTGCGGCGGCAGGCCGTCGACGGGGGACGACGGGACTGCGTTTTCGCAGACCATCCGCCAGGCGCTTGAGGGGGAAGGGGTCAGCGGGGACATGATCTGGATTGAGGACGCCTCCACCTCCACTTACGAGAACGCGCGCTACGCGGCGGAAATGCTCCGCGAGCGCGGCGTGCACCGCGTGGCGCTGGTGACCGACTCGATCAGCATGTGGCGCGCCGAAGCGTGTTTTCGCAGGGCAGGCGTCGCGGTCACGCCGGCGCCCTGCGGGTTCCGATCCGGCCCGTTCGAGTTCCGCATCCGCACGTTTCTTCCGTGCGCAACCGCCATCCGACAGAACGAAGAAGCCCTCCACGAATGGGTCGGGCTCGCGTGGTATGCGCTGCGCGGCCGCATCTAAGGGCCCGCGCGTTCCGGCACCAGGTCGGCAAGCCGCGCCCGGCCGGCGTGCGGCCGTGCACGCCGGCCGGGGTATCGTCACTTCCGGATTAGAAATCGATGTCGCTTGCGACCTCGCCGGCCTTGAGGTCCGTGATCACGTCCTTCACGTCCGTTCCGGTTGTCCCGGTGCCTCCATCCAGCGTGATGTTCGCGAGGAACAAGTCGAGCCCGGAGCTGCCGGTGAGCTGGTCGACCGACGAGTCGCTATAGACCGTCTGCGTGGCCCCGTCGGCACCGATGAGGTAGGTCGAGCCGTTCAGACGCGTCGTGTACGTGGTGCTCGTGCTGTCGTTGATCAAGTTCTTGATCCGGTCGCTGTAGGTGTGGCCGGAAACCC
>JBGPMX010000577.1:0-3892 GCA_041487215.1 Planctomycetia bacterium
CTGGTTTGCGCCTCGCGCGTGGTCCGGATTTTCGGATCAAGGCGAGACCCGGTGAAACGGCCCGGGTCGGTGGGTGACCCGGGCCGTTCATCCGTCAGCGAGCCTCTCGGCAGCCGGGTCTGCCGCCCACCCGCGATTGGCCGACCGAGAGGGCGGGGCGGTCGTTTCACGTCGGACGGGGACGCTGCACTCCCACCGCGACGCTCTTGCCACCCCGACGGTTGCGCACCGAATGCCGCCCGGGGTGTCTAGGGCCTTTCTACGCGCCGCACCGTGGCGTTCTCGGGTTCAGGAAAGGAAACGCGTGCGCTACATTCCCAGGGTTTTTCGCTATCTGTGGCCGTACCGTCGGCTCGCGGCCGCCTCGCTGGTCCTGATCGTGCTCGCGGGGCTCGCCGGACTGCTCACTCCCTGGCCGCTGAAGATCCTGGTGGACAGCGTGCTCCAGGGCCATCCGCTCCCCGCGTTCGTCCAGAGGATCCTGGGGCCAGTGGCCACGAACCGCGTCGCGGTGCTGTTCCTGGTGGTCGCGGGCGGCTTCGGGGTGACGCTGCTGCAGCACGGCCTGACGGTGATTGACAATTACGTCAACACGAAGCTCGATCAGCGGATGGTGCTGGACTTCCGCAGCGACCTGTTCCAGCATGCCCAGCGGCTGTCCCTCGCGTTTCACGATCACCGCCGCACGGGGCAGCTGATCTTCGCGATCAATTCCCAGGGGGACGGCATCGCGCGGATGGTGATGACGGTCCCGCCGCTGGGCCAGAGCCTGCTCACGCTGGTGGGCATGTTCTGGATCTCGTTCCGCATGGACTGGCAGCTGGCGCTCTTGTCGCTGGCCGTCGTGCCGGTGCTGTACTACTCGGTCGGGCACTACATGCGGCACATCCAGGCGCGGCTCTACGAGGTGCGGAACATGGAGGGCGAATCGCTGGCGCTCATTCACGAGGCGATGTCGATGCTGCGCGTGATCGTGGCGTTCGGACGCGAGTCGCACGAGCACCGCCGGTTCCGCGACCAGGGCGAGCGGGCGGTGGACGCGCGGGTGAAGGTCACCGTGCGCCAGACGCTGTTCTCGCTGGCGGTGAACGGCACGACGGCGGCAGGCACGGCGCTGGTGCTGGGCTTCGGCGCCTACCGCGTGATGCAGGGCAAGCTCACGGTGGGCGACCTGCTGGTGATCATGGCCTACATCGCCGCGGTGTACCAGCCGCTCGAGGCGATCAGCACGACGGTAGGCTCACTGCAGGAAGTGTTCACATCGCTACGCATCGCCTTCGAGCTGCTCGATACCGAGCCGGAGGTGCGGGATGCTCCGGGGGCAATAGCGCTCACGCATTGCGCGGGACGCGTGGCGTTCGATCACGCCGATTTCACCTACAAGGGGCGCCGGGACACGCTGAGGGACGTCTCGTTCGATGCACAACCCGGGCAGACGATCGCCGTGGTAGGCCCGACGGGTGCCGGCAAGACAACGCTGATCAGCCTGATCCCGCGGTTCTATGAGCCGAACGGCGGCCGCGTGCTGGTCGACGGCCGCGACGTCCGCGAATGGACGCTGCGTTCGCTGCGCGAGCAAATCAGCATCGTCATGCAGGAGCCGCTGCTATTCTCGGGGACAATCACCGACAACATCCGCTACGGGCGGCTGGACGCGACGGCCGAGGAGGTGATCGAGGCGGCGACCGCGGCCAACGCGCACGACTTCATCATGGCGCTCCCGGAGAAATACGAGACGCAGCTGGGCGAGCGCGGTGCCAAGCTGTCGGGGGGCGAGCGGCAGCGCATCTGCGTGGCGCGGGCGTTCCTCAAGAACGCGCCGATCCTGATCCTCGACGAGCCGACCTCGTCGATCGACTCGAAGACCGAAGCGGTGATCCTGGACGCCCTCGACCGGCTCATGGTCGGCCGCACGACCTTCCTGATTGCGCACCGGCTGTCGACGATCCGGCGCGCCGACACGATCCTGGTGCTGAACCACGGCCAGCTGGAGGAGCAGGGAACGCACGAGCAGCTGGTCGAGCGTGGCGGGTTGTACAAGCAGCTGCACGACACGCAGACGCGCTGGCCGGAGCGCAGGCCGGCGGCCCCGTCGCTCTCGGTCGCGACGGAGGCGGGCGCGTGAAACCGGCCCGCAGGCGGATCGTGCTGCTCGGCATGATGGCCAGGATGCCCGTCGCGGGCGTGGTCTGGCAGACGATCCATTACCTCGTCGGCTTGCACCGCCTGGGCTGCGAGGTCTGCTACGTCGAGGCGCACGGAAACACCCCCGTCGATTTTTTTGATCACGAGCAGGACGATGGCTGGGGCAAGGCGGCCGCTTTTATTGCCTCGGTGATGCGGCGGTTCAATCTTGGCGACCAGTGGGCGCTCGACACGGTTTACGGAGATCGTCGCTGTTACGGCATGAGCGAGCAGGCGCTCGAGTCGCAGTACCGCTCGGCCGATCTGCTGATCAACCTGCATGGCGGCACGGTTCCGCGCCCCGAGCACCGCGACACCGGGCGACTGGTGTACCTGGAGACCGATCCCGTGCAGCTGCAGATCGAGCTCTACGAGAACCGGCAGAGCACGGTGGATTTTCTCTCGGCGCACCGGGCGTTCTTCACGTTCGGCGAGAACTATGGCAAACCGGGCTGCAAGCTCCCTGTGTCGGCCCGGTTCCCGTTTCACCCGACGCGTCAGCCCGTGGTCATGGATTTTTGGCAGTCACACGCCAACCGCCCCGGCCCAGCACTGACGACGATTGGGAATTGGCGCCAGCCGTGCCGCGCCGTGCATTTTCAGGGCGAGGTATATTACTGGAGCAAACACTACGAGTTCCTGAAGTTCATCGGATTGCCGCGGCGGACGACCCAGCCATTCGAGTTGGCGCTGAGCAGCTATGAGCCCTCGGACAAGGAGATGCTCGAGGGGCGCGGCTGGGCGGTACGGCATGCACTCGACTTTTCCAGGGACTTGGAGCCTTACCGCGAGTACATTGTTAGGTCGCGCGGCGAGTTCACGGTAGCGAAGGACCAGAACGTGCGGCTGCGGACCGGATGGTTTAGCGACCGCAGTGCCACGTACCTGGCGGCGGGGCGGCCGGTGATCACGCAGGAGACAGGCTTTAGCGAGGTCCTGCCGACGGGCGAGGGGTTGTTCGCGTTCCGCACGGAAGAAGAGGTCCTGGACGCCATTGATCGGATCAACTCGGACTACGAGCGTCACAGCCGCGCCGCGAGCGAGATCGCGCGGGCGTACTTTGGCTACGATGTCGTGCTCTCCAGCCTGCTCGAGCGGCTGGGCATTTAATCCGCGGGACATCGCGGGAAAGATCCCTCGCCGCAACCGGGGACAGCGATGCAGATACTCGTGAGCTTCTGTAATCTGCGGGCGCCAGGGCTTCCGGCCCTCGGGGTTCTCGATCCCGCGACGTCCGTATTCCGCATCCTGCGGCTCCCCGCCGTGCCGTTGCTGACCGGCATCACTGGCCTGGCCATGTCTGCCCGCTGTGTGTTCGCCGCGGTCCAGGGAGAGGCGGGCGAGAAGAACGCAGGCTCGTTGCTCGTGCTTGACCGCAGGGATCTGTCGCTCATCGAACACTACCGTTTCCGGCTGGCAGCAGACGTTCACTCGCTCTGGTTCTCTGAGGGGGTCCTGTACGTCGTGTCGACTGGCACGGACGAGGTGCTTGCGCTGGGGATAGGGGACTCCGCCGTGAGCTCCGAAGAGGTCTTCTGGCGTCCGGAACGGGACGCACCGCGCGCGGACAACCATCACCTGAACGCCATCTGTGCCCACCACGGCACGTTGCTGGTCTCCGCGTTCGGCAAGCGAACGGGGCCGAAATGGAGCTCCGCGAACGACGGGTGTATCTACGAGCTGCCGTCAGGGGAAGTCATCGCCACAG
>JBGPMX010000578.1:0-3877 GCA_041487215.1 Planctomycetia bacterium
CCGAGAACATCGAGGACATCCGCCGCCTCGCCGAGGCGCTGCTCAAGTACGAATCCCTCACGGCCGCCGATGTCGACCGCGTGCTCGCCGGCGAGGAACTGCCGCGCGCCCAGGTGGCCTGAGCTGCCGCCCACGCCAGACTACCTCAGCTTCGGACCGCGTCTCGGTCCCCACGCCGTTGCCTTTCTGCTTCGAGATTCATCCTGCTTCCGTCATTCGGGATTAGACATTCGTCCTTGCCTACCCTAAGTTCTTCCTCATGACCGCCCCGCGCCCCGTACTGTGGCGCTGCGCCGGCCGCGAGCTCCGGCTCGGGCCGCCGCCCGGTGCCCTGCCGCTCCTCATGGGGATCGTCAACGCGACCCCGGACAGCTTCTCCGACGGCGGGCACTATGCGGCGCCCGATGCCGCCGTGGCACACGCGCTCCGCCTGGTCGAGGACGGGGCTGATATTATCGACATCGGCGGCGAGTCCACCCGGCCGGGAGCCGAGCCGGTCAGCGCCCCGACCGAGCTCGAACGCGTGCTGCCGGTCGTCTCCGAGCTGTGCCGCCGCAGTCCCGTGCTCGTCTCGGTGGATACCTCCAAGGCGGTCGTGGCCCGCGCGTGCCTCGAAGCCGGCGCCCAGATCATCAACGACGTGACCGCGCTCCGCGGCGATCCAGACCTGGCCGACCTGGTGCAGTCGCACGATTGCGGCCTGGTGCTGATGCACATGCGCGGCACGCCCAAGACGATGCAGCGTGATCCCGTGTACGGCGACGTGGTGCGCGAAGTGCGCGATTTCCTGGACGAGCGCTTACGCTGGATCGAGCAGCGCGGCGTGCCCCGCGAGCGCGTGGCGATCGATCCGGGCATCGGCTTCGGCAAGACGCATTCCCACAACCTTTCCCTGATCCGCCGCTTGGCCGAACTGGCCGACCTGGGCCGGCCCCTGGCCCTCGGGGTTTCGCGCAAGGGCCTTATCGGCACGCTGCTCGGCAAGCGGGCCGTGCACGATCGCCTGCACGGCACGGTTGCCGCCGCCCTCGCCGGCTACCTGCGCGGCGCGCACATCCTGCGCGTGCACGACGTCCGCGCCGTCCGCGACGCGCTCGTCGTGGCCCGTGCGGTTGAGACCGCGCACGACCCGGCGTAGGATGGGAGAGTGGGTGCCCCATGCACCAGGTTGTCATCCTGAGCCAGCGAGGAACGAGCAGCGAAGGATCTCGGTGGCTGTATAGACATGGCGATCACGACATCGTCCCCGGCCGATCTCGAGCGTTATGCGCTGGGCCTGGCCGAGCGCGCCCGCGCGGCCGCGCGCGCGCTGGCGCTCGCGACTACGGCGGCCAAGGATACCTGGCTCGGCGTGCTGGCGGACCGGCTGCGCCGCGATGCGGACGGACTGCTCGCGGTCAACCGCAAGGACATCGAAGCGGCTCCCGCGTTCGGCGTGACGGCGGCCGAGACCGATCGGCTCCGTCTCGACCGGCAACGGATCGAGGCGATGGCCGCGGCGCTCGAACAGGTGCGAGCGCTTGCCGACCCGGTGGGCGAGTGCCTGGAGACGGTCCAGCGGCCCAGCGGCCTGACGATCGACAAGATCCGCGTGCCGCTCGGCGTCGTCTTCTTCATCTACGAATCACGCCCGAACGTCACGACCGACGCCGCCGCGCTGTGCGTGAAGAGCGGTAACGCGGTGATCCTGCGCGGCGGCAAGGAGGCGGCGCACACGAACCGGGCGCTCGGCGAGGTCATCGCCGCGGCTCTGCGCGAGACCCGCCTGCCCGGCGACGCCGTCCAGCTCGTCGCCGTGCCCGACCATGCCGTGATCGACCACCTGCTCCGGCTCGACCGCCACATCGACCTGGCCATTCCGCGCGGCGGCGAAGCGCTCATCCGACGTGTCACCGCGGCGGCGCGCATGCCGGTCATGAAACACTACCAGGGCATCTGCCACGTGTACGTCCACGCCGACGCCGACCCGGACATGGCGCGGTCGATCGTGCGGAACGCAAAGTGCCAGCGGCCGGGGGTCTGCAACGCGGCCGAGAGCCTGCTGGTGGACCGCGCCATCGCCGCACGCTTCCTGCCGGGCATGATCGCCGAGCTGCGTGCGGCGGGGGTCGAGGTGCGCGGCTGCCCCGAGACCGCTCGCCTGGCCCACGAGGTGGTGCCGGCCACCGAGCAGGATTTCGCCACCGAGTACCTCGATCTCAAGATGTCGGTGCGGGTGGTGGACGACCTGAACCAGGCGGTCGAGCACATCGCGCGCTACGGCTCGGCGCACACCGACGCGATCGTCACGCAGAGCACGGACGCTGCGCGCGAATTCACGCGCCGCGTCGACTCGGCCGCCGTGATGGTGAACGCCAGCACCCGCCTGCACGACGGCGGCGAGTTCGGGCTGGGGGCCGAGATCGGCATCTCGACGGACAAATTCCACGCGCGCGGGCCGTGCGGGCTGCGCGAGCTGACCAGCTATAAGTATGTCGTGCACGGCAGCGGGCAGGTGCGCGGTTGAGGCGGGTCCGTGGTTCTGCGTTGTGAGGTTTTGGTGTTCTGACACTCGAACGTCTTCCGCTGCTGCTCTCCGTGCTCGCTGCGGTTTGTTTTTTAGGGCCCGCGCAAAAATAACTTGTACAATTGACCCACTTGAAAGAGAGAATTCGCCGCGGATGGAGTGTGGAGTGTGCTTCACGTCGCCAGATCCGAACGGCCATGAAGCTCGGCGGATTCTCTCTTTCCAAGCTGGCCCGGCCGCGTGCGCCGGCCGGAAATGGAGCAACTGCGGGCGACTTCCGTGCACGAAGCTCGTTGTCGCTCCGAGCTTGTCTCGCACGTCGTCACGGGCCTTGGATCGCGCAGTCGCTCCATTTGTAGGTAAATTTTTACAAGTTATTTTTGCGCGGGCCCTTAACTACTGCGGCAGCAGCCGGTACGGTCGCACGCGTTTCCATTTGAGGCACGGGCGAAAGCCTTCCGCGTAGCACACGCCGCATTGATGGCCGCGCAGGCGTGCCAGGTCACGCATGAGCCCGATCAGGTCCGGATCGCCGTGCTGGGCGGCTTGGCCGAGCTGGCTGGCGTGACAGCGCAGCATGGCCTCCTTGGTTTCGATAACCCCGGTCACGTCCACGTATTCAGTCGGCTGGAACGCCAGGCCGGCCAGGGTGTCCATGTAGAACACCGGCACGGGTTCCGCAAGCGGTGCGGAGGCGGTCAGATGGCCGGGGCTGGCCGCGAACCAGCTTGCCGCGGCGACCAGATCCGCGGTGGCCTGGTGGTCGGCGTGGTAGTCGCCGGGCGAGTGGGTGAGGATGAGGTCGGGGCGTGCGTGGCGGATCGTTTCGATCAGCTTCAGCCGCAGCTCGGCGTGCGGGAAGACCTCACCATCCGGCATCTCCAAGCAGAGCGGAGTGGCGGCGATGACGGCGGCGGCTGCCGCCGCTTCGTGGCGTCGCTCTTCCGCGAGGTCCTGGGATGTGCCGAATCTCGCCCCTTTGTCGCCGCAGGCCACGGCGCAAATAAAGATGGACGCGCCACGCTCGGCGTAGCGCGTGAGCGTTCCACCGCACAGGAGCTCGCAATCGTCGGGATGAGCTCCGACGGCGAGCACGCGTTCGACCGAGCCGGAAGTCATCGGTGGGTCCTGGTAGGTGAATGGCCGCCGGACGGCTCTTGCCGAGCGATCGGGTCCCATGTTGCCATGCGGATGGACTCGATGGCAATGGGCCGTGCCACGGCGTGCCCGACGGGGCTGGCATGGTCTGGCACGTCCCCGAGGCTTTGCGAGGGGCGTGCTGAGGGGCTCGGCAGACAGGCAACGTCTCCCCCGTAGCTCAGGAGGGGAGTTCAGGGAGGGAGTCCAATCGGCTACAGGGAGACGAATGGA
>JBGPMX010000579.1:0-3873 GCA_041487215.1 Planctomycetia bacterium
AGCGCGGCGGCGCCGGAGATCCGATCCGTAGCGCTCGCAGAGCGGGCGAGCAGCGCGGGTCGCGCTCTCCCCGAGCTCCAGATTCCGACGCGCCGCGATGCGGCTCCCAGTGGACCGGCTCCTGCCCACGCCGCCCCCGCGCTGCTCGACGCCTGGTTTGCCGAGTACGGCACGGCGGTGAGCCGGGCCGTCATCGCCTCGAGCGCCCAGCGCTCCGAGCTGACCCAGCGGGTCATCATCGGGCCGGACGATCGCGTGCGGATTCGCGACACGCAAACCGTCCCCTATCGCTGGATCTGCGATCTGGTCATCCGCGCGGCCAACGGCAGCTCCTGGTTGGGCACCGGTTGGCTGGCGGGCCCGCGTACGGTGATCACCGCCGGGCACTGCGTCTACATGCGGCGTCAGGGGGGGTGGGTGCGTCGCGTGGACATCTACCCCGGCCGAGACGGCGCTCAGATTCCTTTCTCGCTCGTGTCAGACCGTCCGCGCAGTGTGGCGGGCTGGGTCGACGGGGCTCGGCCGGAGAGCGACTACGGCGCGCTGGTGCTGCCCGAGCCGGTGGCCGACGCGGCCGCGTGGTTCGACTCCATGGCGCTCAGCGACGGCGAGCTGGCCGGGCTCACCGTGAACCTGGTCGGCTACCCCACGGACAAGGAGATGGGAACGATGTGGGGGCACGCGCGGGGGCTCAAGGAGGTACACGCCGAAACGCTCGGCTACGACATCGACACCTACGGCGGCCAGAGCGGCGCCCCGGTCGTTCGCTGGGTCGGCAACGGCCGGTACGGGGTGGTGGGCATCCACAACTACGGGGATCTCAGCGGCAATTCGGCGACCCGCATCACGCGGGGGGTGCTGAAGAACATTGATCGCTGGAAGGAGTGATGGCGTGGAGACGAGTGACGAAGCGGTTCCGCCGAAACACTGCCCGCTGCTCAACACCGTGTGCCTCCAGGACGGCTGCGTATTCTGGGTGCGCTCGAGCGAGACGGTGCGACGCAACTGCGCGGTCGTCGTGATCGCTCAGCAGCTGAACAACATGGCGGGCAAATCCGCCGAGACACGATTGAGCTAAAGGAGCGGTGGGTTTGGAGCCACGGACCCCGAAGCACAGCGCCGCACCAGCGTGGCTTTCGCGCCTGGGCAGGGGCGCGATGACTCACTTCGTGCTCGCGAACGAGACGACGGTCTTTCTGCTCGTCACCGCGCTCGACTTCTTCGTGACGTACGTGTTGCTCGCGTGGCCCGGCTCGCCGGCGTACGAGGTGAACCCGATCGCGCGCCGTGTGCTGGGCTGGGGGTTTCACGGCCTCATCGCCTTCAAATTCGGCCTGGCCGCGGTCGGGGTGGTCTGCTGCGAGGTGGTCGCCCGCCGCAACCGCCGGCTCGGCCGGGCCGTGCTGGTCGGCATGACGGTGCTGGTCGCGGCCGTGGCCGTCTACGGGGTGGGGCTCATTGTTCGCCACGTCGTTCGGGTGTAAACAGGCGTCCCCTGGCGAAGGTTGGTAGTGTCCTCATTTGGGTGGCACGCCCCTGAGTCTTCGAAGGGCGTGAGTGTAGGCGGGCCTCTCCGAGGCCCGCTTCAGCGTTTCGGAGAAACGCTGCTAGTGTCTCGCATGCCCTTCGCAAAGCCTCAGGGACGTGCCACCCCCCCGCCACCAACACGAATTAGGACGCTACCGGAATGTGCTGGCACCTTACGGCCGGAATCGCTATCCTGAGCTTTAGCCGACCTCGCGAGTGCCCGATCGGGCTCTGCCTCTCTTTGCCGGGGGTTTCTGCCATGGCCGAACTCGAAAAGCAGGTCCGTCGTGTCTGGCGTCGGCTGAATCTTCAGAGGTTCCTCAACATCCTGGTCTGGTGCTGGGCGGCCGCGCTCGTGCTGGCCCTGGCCTGGATCACCGCCGAAAAGCTCTGGCACCCGCTGATCGAACCGTGGTGGGGGACGCTCCTGGGCAGTCTGGCCCTGGGCCTGCTGGCCGCGGCGGTCCTCTGGTACTGCACCCGGCAGAGCACGGTGGACGCGGCCCTGGCGCTGGACAAGGCGTTTGGGCTCAAAGAGCGCGTATCCACCACGCTGGTGCTGTCCGAGAGCCTGCGCGATTCTCCCGCGGGCCTCGCGCTGGTCACCGACACGCTGCACCGGGTCGAAGCGATCGACGTGAGTGAGAAGTTCGCGTTCCGGTTACCGCGCCACGCCTGGGTGCCGCTGGTGCCCGCCGCGCTCCTCTGCTGGCTAGCCCTCTTCGTCGGGCCGCTCGGCGGCCAGGGATCGGTCCAGGCCGCCCGGAGCGAAGTGACCAAGGAGCGCGCGCAGGTTCAGCAGAGCACCAAGCAGCTGACGCGCCGGCTCGACAAGCAGAAGGAAGAAGCCAAGCAGGAAGGCCTCGCCGAGGCCGAGAAGCTGCTGGCCGAGATTCAGAAGGCGAGCAAGGACCTGGCGGAGTCGAAGGACATCGATCAGAAGCAGGCGCTGGCCAAGCTGCACGACATCCAGGACACGCTGAAAGATCGCCGCGAAAAGCTCGGTTCCGCCGAGCAGCTCCAGCGACAACTCGAGAAGATGCAGCTGAGCGCGCAGAAGGGACCCGCCGAAAAGCTCGAGGAGGCGCTCAAGCAGGGCGACTTCAAGAAGGCCGCCCAGGAGCTGAGCAAGATCGCCGAGCAGCTCAAGACCGGCAAACTAGACGAGGCACAGAAGAAGGCGCTGGAAAAACAGCTGGGCCAGATGAAGGACCAGCTCAAGAAGCTCGCGGACCTCGAGGAGCGCCGCAAGCAGCTCGAGAAGGCCGGGCTGCCCAAGGACGTGCTCCAGCAGGAGCTCGCCAAGCTCGACGCGCAGGCCAAGCAGCTCCAGAAGCTCCAGGAGCTGGCCGAGAAGCTCGGCAACGCGCAGGAAGCGATGCAGAAGGGCGATCTGGCCAAGGCGCTCGAGAACCTCGACCTGTCCAAGGCCGACATGGAGCAGATGATGAAGGACCTCAAAGAGCTCCAGATGCTCGAGAACGCGCTCAACGACCTGGCGGACATGAAGAACGCCATGGTGTGCAAGAACTGTGACGGCGCGGGCTGACAGCTCTGTGAAGGGGACCGCGGTCGCGGTCAGGACGGCGGCAGGGGCTTCCAGCGCGGGGCACGCGGGGCACGCGACGAAGAAGAGGACACGACCAAGAGCTTCAGCACGCGGGTCCGCCAGAAGATGCGGCCCGGCGGCAAGATCGAGGTGCAGGGCTTCGTGCAGGGACCGCAGACGAAGGGGGAGAGCCAGATCGAAGCCGGCCAGACGCTCGAAGCCAGCCGGGAGGAGGCCACCGACGCGCTCTCCAAGCAGCGTATCCCGCGCGACTACTCGAAGCACGCCAAGGAGTACTTCGAGCAGGTCGGCGGCTCGAAATAGAACCGCTCACCAGGACCGATCCCGAGCGACCGCGGAAGCCCCGCGGTCGCTTTTTGGATGGGCACGTCGCTGCCTTACTTCTTCGGTTCCTGGCGGCCGAGCGCCAGCGAGAACATGATGCAGGCGGCGCCGCCGGCGACGAGAAGGTAGCCGCCCAGGTCCGGCAGATCGATCACCCGCGCGCCCGGCTCCTCCACTCCCCTCTCGGCGCGCGTATTCGACGAGAAGTCGTGCAACACCACCTTGTCGACCACCAGGAACTCGGCGCCGATGAAAACGCACAGGCATCCGATGACCAGCAGAACCAGGCGCATGAGCGGGTCCTTCCGTAGAGTGTTGCGTCGCGGCGATGTCCCTTTCCGAAAGCGCGGAAGGGATGAACCGGTGCTCTCCTCGAGTTGCTCCTCCCGTGGTTGTTCCCCCGGGTTGCGGTCCCCTCGCCCCCGCGCTCATGGCTCATGCGGGGGAGAGGG
>JBGPMX010000580.1:0-3871 GCA_041487215.1 Planctomycetia bacterium
TCCGCGCGTGCTGTATCATCGTGCCGGCCGGCTCGTGCGCGGGCAGCCCGAGCACGCCGAGACGGGGCGCGATCGCGCGGCGGCCCGCCGCGCGGCTTGTCACGCGCTCGAGCGGCGGGGATGCGACGCCGTGGTCAGCTCGGCACGCACTCCCGGAACACTTCGCGTCTCGTTTCGGCCCCGCCGGTCTGAACGCGTCGCCATCATCATCTCCACGCGCGATCAGGCCCGCCTGCTCAGCGCCTGCGTACGGAGCATCCTGCGTTGCACTCGCTATCCGTCGTACGAGATTGTCATCGTCAACAACGGGAGCACGGAACCGGAGTCGCTGGAACAGCTGCGACGCTGGTCGAGCGATCCGCGCATACGCATCCTCAATGCACCGGGCCCGTTCAACTACTCGGCGCTGAATAACCTGGCCGCGTTGTTCACGCGCGCCCCGTTGCTCGCTCTGCTGAACAACGACACCGAGGTGATTTCGCCGCGCTGGCTGTGTGAAATGGTCGGCGTCCTCGAGCAGGACGGCGTGGGCGCGGTCGGCCCCAAGCTGCTCTACGGCGACGGCACGATCCAGCACGCCGGGATCGTGCTCGGCATCGGCGGCGTGGCCTCCCACGCGCACAAGAGGTTCCCGCGCGACCACGGCGGCTACCACGGACTGCTCGAGTCGGTTCGCGACGTGAGCGCGGTCACCGGCGCCTGCCTGCTTACGCGGCGGGGTCTCTATCTCGAGCTGGGCGGGCTCGATGAGGCCCTCGCCGTCGCCTACAACGACACGGACTACTGTCTCCGGCTGCGCGCACGCGGCTACCGCGTGCTCTTCACACCGCTTGCCGAGCTCTACCACCACGAGTCGGCGAGCCGTGGCGTGGACCGCCGCGGCGCGGCGCGGTTCGAGGCGGAGCTTGCGCTCATGAGATGCCGCTGGGGCGAGCTCTTGCGCCGCGACCCGTTCTACAACCCAAACCTATCGCTGGACCGCACGAATTATCAACCGGTCGGGGACGAGGAAGACCGGCAAGGCCACAGCGGCGCGAGTCTGCGGCGAGCCGGTTGAGGGCGTGAACGCTCGTGCGCTTTCACGATTGCCTCCGGTTGCGGTCCCCTCGCCCCCGCGCTCAATAGATCATGCGGGGGAGAGGGACAGGCTGACTGCCATGTGGGGAATTGGAAAGACGGACGAAGGCGTACGCTCCACGGGCCGTCCGGGGGACGGTTTTTTTCAGAGTGATCGGAGAGCCGTTGGGCCCGAGACGCTCCTCTGCCGGGTGAATGATCACGGTCTCGCCATGCAGGTAATTATCAGGGGAGGACCCCAGACTGCCGTATCAGGCGTTCGTGATCCGGCAGAGCGTCAAACACCCTTAAGGGTTTGCCCCACGAGGAAATTCAAGACGTTGCTCAGGTCTCGAGCCTTCGCGGCTAGCTGGGATCCTGATCCCCTGATGGTTCGGATTGTATCGGGTTGGCACCCAACTTCGCCAACACTACTGGGAGGATGTCTGTGCAGCCCGAGGAATTGTGCGGGGCCCTTCACCCCAACCCTCTCTCACGGATCCATGAGCGGGAGAGGGGGCCGGGCTCCGAAAGCGCGGAAGGGATGGGTTCTCGCATTAGCACCATGAAGGGCCGGGATGCGGCGGGCTCGGGAGCCCCGCGTCCAACTGCCATGGACACCGCAGAGACAGGAAGCGGCAAAGATCCGATGGTGAACACGGCGCCCACGCAGTCGCTTTGGGAACGCTGCACCGACCGGCTAGTCCGCGGCCGGCGGCGCATGGGCCGGCGCCTCGCAGGGCCGCACGCGTGGTTCGGGCGCGCAGCGGCCGAGCACGGGCCGGTCGGCGTGGTCATCTCGTATTACAACGCGCGGCCCGTGATGAATCTGATCGCGCTCGTCGACGCGCTGCGGGGCACACCGGCCGGCGGCTCGTACCGGATCCTTGTGGTCGTCAACCAGCAAGAAGACCGGTCGCTCGTCCTTCCCGAGCGGCACCGAGACATTTTGGTGCTGCACCGCCGCAACCGTGGGTTCAACATCGGCGCGTGGGAGCACGGCTGGCGCGCCTGCCCGGAACACCCCGCCTATCTGTTCTTGCAGGACGAGTGCCAGCTCGTCCGCGCGGGCTGGCTTGCCGGGTTCCTGGAGAAAGCCGCGCGCGCCCGCGTTGGTCTGGTCGGCGAAAGGCTCTCCCCGCCGTGGGACGCTCCCTGGACGGAACTCGCCCGGCGCTTCCAGGGGCATCGCCTGGCGGAGCACGAGATCCAGGGACGCCCCGCCGACCGCGTGCCCTGTTACCTGCATTTCCTGGCACGGCACGGCATCCTGTGCGGGACGCGCGGCGACCACCTCCAAACGCTCACCCTGTTTGCGCGCCGCGACGTGCTCCAGGCGATGGACGGGCTCCCCGCCGGCGAGAACTACGGCGAGGCGATCGCGGCCGAGATCGGCATTTCGAAAAAGGTGCAGTCGCTCGGGCTGACCATCGGCGAAGTTGGACCCGAGCCGTTCTGGTACTTCCGGCATCCCCAGTGGGTGGAACGCGCCGAGCAGCATATACGCAGCAACGCCGCGTGATCTCCGTGTAGGGTAGGCGACGCGGGAGGACGGCATGAACCTGATCGATATCGTCCGACGCAAAGATCGAGCCCTGGTTGGATCGCCCCCCGGCCTCGAGCCTTGCACGCACGAGTGCGAAGGGTTCCGCATGTCCGCCCTGCGCCTCCCGGTCGACTGCGTGATTCGGTTACGCGAGTTCCATCGGTTCGATTCCATGCGCGCGCTGCCGCGCGAGCTGGGCTGGGCGGTGGCGGTCGATCCCCGATCCAGAACGAAGCAGCCCATCACGTTCTCTGTCACCGTCGCGTCCGGCTCCGGTCGGCCGCCGGTCGAGGTCGCGACCCGCCAGGCCGGCTTCGACGCGGCACGCTGGCACTCCGTGCGCTTCGATTGGCCGGTCGACGTCAAAGAGGCCGAGGACCCCGAGCTCACGATCCAGGTCTCACAGCACGCCGGTGCGGCGGCGCCCGATGCCGCCATCTTCCTGGGCGTGAGTGAGCTCACCGATATCCGCAAGCCGCTCCTGGCCTACGCGCGCGGCACGGGCGTTGAGGTAGGTCCGGGCACGTCGCCTCAGGTACGGCCCGGGCCGGGCGTCGACGTGAAATACATCGAACGCTCCTCGATCGACCACTGGATGGCCCTGTACAAGAAGAACCGCCCCGAGGATCTCCCCGCCGAGCTGCGATCGCTCTGGAAACACTACCTCCAGGGAGACGCGCGGACACTCGACGGCATCCCCGATGCATCCCTCGACTTCATCTTCAGCAGCCACGTGTTCGAGCACCTGGTGAATCCCTTGGGGACGCTTGCGTGCTGGCACGCCAAGCTGCGATGCGGCGGGCACGTCATCGGCATCGTCCCGGATGCCAACAACTGCTTCGACCTGAGACAGCCGCTTTCCCGTGAATCCGACTGGTTGATGGAGCGGGAATCGGAGATCTCGAGCTACCAGCCGTACCACTACGAGAAGTGGTGCCGCTTCACGGAGCCCCGCACAACCGTCGAGAGCCTGCGCGAGCGAGACTACTCGGTACACGCCCATTACTATACGCCCGTCACGTGTGCCCGGCTGCTCGAGCTCGCACGCGAACACTTGCGGTACCGCAACTTTCATATTCGGAGCACGCGAAACCACAAAGACTTCGGGTGGCTCCTGCAGAAATGAGGTTCATCCGGAAAGAGCGTGCGCATCGTGGGGGTTCGGGCTCGTGGGGAATCTCTGGGGGACCAGTCCCCCAGACCCCCTGGGATTTTGCAGTCCCGATCATGGAGCGTATGATCGGGATCGGGTGTCCGAAGTGCAGGAAA